>SVUF01000019.1 GCA_015063395.1 Oscillospiraceae bacterium | reverse complement strand
AGAATTGACGACCTTGGTCGTGTCGTCATTCCCAAAGAGATCAGAAGAACAATGAGAATCCGCGAGGGAGACCCTCTTGAAATATACACGGACAGAGAAGGCGAAGTCATTTTTAAAAAATATTCACCCGTTGGTGAATTCACCGAATTTGCCGCAGTTTATGCCGAAACCCTCCATAAAACCTCGGAGCTTTCCGTGGTTATTTGTGACCGTGACTCGGTGGTGGCATCTGCAGGAGTACCTAAAAAGGAATATACAGACCGACGCATTTCCGACGAAGCCGAGGAGCTTATTACAAACCGAACCAAATATGCCTACCGCGGGGAAGGCGGTTTTGACATTGTCGCCCCTCAGTCTGCTTCATCGGGACGGTTTGTATCCTGCCTTATGCCCATAATTACCGAAGGGGACGTAATTGGCTGTGTGGCAACGCTATTCCCCGAAGCCAATTCCTCAAAGCACCGAGCCTCCGATGTGGAGCAAAAGCTTATCGAAACTGCCGCCGCCTTTCTTTCCCGTCAGCTCGAGGGATAACCCGTTTACTTTTCAAAATAGAAAGGATCTGTAAAAAACTCGGTTTGAGTTTTTTACAGATCCTTTTTTAGCAAAAATACTTAATTCTCAGTTATTTGCGCTTTTTAATGATGATCACTGCTGCCACTGCAATTACAGCTACTATTGCCGCCACTGCAACGATGATGATCACTGTGCTGTTGTCTTTGTCTTCATCAATATCTGTTTTGGGTGCTGTTTCGGGAGCCTCTGTTGAAGTACCGCTTCCGTCGGGTGTTACTGCTCCGTCAGGTGTTTCTGTCACATCGGGTGTTACAGTCACATCGGGCTCAACGTCGGTAACAGGTGCGCCAAGAGTGCTTACAATGATTGCGTCAACTCTCTTGCCGTCTGCACTGTTAAGAGTGATGATTCCGTTCACTGCAACTGCAGCATTACCGTCAAGCTTCTTGCCCTCTGCATCAACCGCGCTTACAGTATATCCCTCGGGATAATCCAGCACTGTGGAAAGCTTGTTGACCTTGAGTCCTTCGGGAAGTCCTGTTACAAGACCTGCAGAAACTGTCACTCCCGAATCCTTCTTTGCCTTAAGCTCAACAAGAGCTGTATAGTTCTTGTTGGTGTGGTTTGCGGCGATCTTGTCAAAGATCACCTTCAGTCCTCTTGAGGTTTCGTTGCCGTTTGCATCGCTTACAACTGTAGTGTATTCCTTACCGTTGTTGATGAAGTTCCAAGCATGAGAATAATGCTTTGCGCCGGCAAGTGCGTCAGATCCGGAGATCTTACCAGATGCCACCTTTCTGTTGGTGGTCTCAAAGAAATCAACCCAAGAAGGATAATAGTAGTCAGCGATAAGTCCGCTGTACTGACGGTTTGCATAGTCGATGAGTGAATATGAGCACCATGAAGAAATCAGACATTTTGCATTGAACTTCATTGTATCGATGGTATAATCGTCATACTTTCCTGTTCTGTCGTCTTCTACCCATACATCAACTCTGCCTATCCATGTTCCAAGAAGCTCGTCCTTGATATATGATGAAAGCTCGTCAACAAGAAGCATTACTGACATATACTTCTCATAAACTGTCATATACTGCGTTCTTGCGCTTTCAGAGTTTGCTGCGTTTGCGCAGGTTCTCATCATTGCAAGATAATCTGTTTCTACGTTGGAAAGATATGTTCTCATCATATCAACAAGGTCGTAAACATAACACTCGTTGTCAGAGAACTTGTCAAAGTCCTTCATCATGCTTGTAATTGCATTGTAAAGGGTGATGTTGGCATATGCCTGAACATAATATCCGCCTGTATAATCGAACTTGGGACGGCTTGTAAAGCAATAGTTTACACTTGTTCCGTCAACTGATCCGTCCTTGTATACTGAAAGAAGAAGATTTGTCCATGCGCTCTTAACGCCTGAAGAAGCCTCTCCGTATCTGCGCTCAATATAATCCACGATCCATGCGTTTACATTGGGAGCCTCATCACGCCATGTCATTTCCCAGAACAGATCGTACATTACAGGGTTCTGAAGTGTTCCTTCTGGTGTCATACCGATTCCTGCAAGATAATTTGCGCTGTTCTTTGCAGTTTCGATAAGTCTGCACATCTGAAGGAGTCTGCCGTGCATACCTGCGCGCCCGCCATAGTTGTCAAGTGTTGAGAATATCCAAGGTGTTCCGCCGTATTCAGCAGATCCCCATGTTGTTGTATTTGTATACTTAGGTGAATGTGCTGCTGCAAGGTCTATAAGAATTACATTTGTTGTACGGTACTCGCCAAATCCGTCAAGAACACCCTTCATGGGGTTTTCCCACCAAACCTGGAGCATCCATACTGCATTTTCGTCAGCCGCCATACATTCCTCAAGGATCTTGGAAGCCATGTCCTCCTTCAAAAGTCCTTCGGGGATCTTACCGCCCTCGTGGCATACGTCACCGCAATAATAATCGGTGATCTGTCCGTAGAGATAATTCTGGCTGTCATAGAACATCTGGGCAAGATATGTATATCCGTCATAGTCTGTGCGAAGAACATTGGGTCTTGTAAGTCCTGACCATCCGCCCTGGGGAGCAAGATATTTTGAAACGTCTTCATATCCCTTGTCAAGAAGGTGCTTCTTTGCAAGTGTTCCAAAGGTCGAAGGCATTGCGCCTACAAATGTCTGGAGAGCAGGCTCCGCGCCCATTACTGTAAGTGAACGCTGATTTACTCTTGCCATTTCAAGTGTATCAATTACCCACTGGTCAGATACGCTTCCGCCGTAGTTTTCAAGATTACCCATGAGCCACCATGCCTTGTAAGCATAGCCGCACACATAGTCCTTGCCCTGATCCGCGTTATAGCCGAGCCTCTGGAGATAATGCACCCAAAGAGCCTCGGTTGCGGTTATATCAAGAACCAGATTGATTCCGTTGAGCATGAGCCAGTCAAGCTCACGTCTCCAATCGTCATATCCGAAGAATGCCATTGAATACGAAAGTGTACAGTAGTTATATGCATATCTCACCTTGAGTGAAGTATCCATAAATACGCTTTCGCCAACCTTGACAATGCTATCGGGCATATTTACCTGCTTTGTCTGCTGTGCAATATGCACCTTGCAGTAATACTTGAGATACCAGTTAAGACCTGCGGCAATACATGTACCGTCAGTACCTGTAATCTTGATCTTACCGTTTGAGTCCTCTATTTTATAATAATCCTTGTCAGTTCCCTCAGGATTAACAGGTTCAACATCAAATTCAAACCAAGAAACATATTTTTCACCGATTATTCTCGTTACAAGTGCGTTAAGCTCCTTGACGGTATCCTGCTCGGTGTAGGTTGCATCGATGTCGTATTTTCCGTCCTTGTCCTTGATCTTGGAAAGATCAACTCCGTGGTTTTCCTTGAGCCATTCATCATAGGATGTAAACTCAAGTGTTTCACGTGTGGGTGTCACCTTGGTGTCATTCTCTTTTCCGTAGATCTTGATATCAGCGATCTCGGCACGGCGTCCCTGTCCGCCGCTGTTATATGTTACGTTTACCCTGATTATTCTGTAGTCAATGGGCTTGTCAAACTCAAACACAAATCCATCAGCTCCGCAAATCTGAAGCTTTTCCGCAGATGCGATCTTTGTATAATTTACTCCGTCAGAGCTTCCGTAAATATCAAAGAGAAACATGTTTGTCTTTGGAAAATGAACTACGATCTTTGAAATGTCATAGTTTGCAAGAAGGTCAATATCAACATATTTGGGATAGTCAATACCCGACCATACTGTTGCAGTATCGCCGTCATTTGCAGCCCCTGCAATTCCTCCTGTGGAATTTGATCTTGTGGGCTTGTAGAATGCAATGTTGTCAGGATCGTTGGGGTCAACCGTATCCACTGCGGGAGGCTCATAGTTGGGATTTTCAACACCGTAAACCTCAACCTCTACAAGATGTACAGAGGGGTTCGCGGAGTTCTTTGTAAGCTGAACCTTTACATATCTTGCAGTAGCCTCAAAGCTAAAGTCCGTTCCCTCAGCTTTTGCTGTTGCATTGTCGGACTTTTCTCCAACTGTTGTATAGGTTATTCCGTTGTCACTGGTCTGAACGGTAAAATGATAATATCTTCCGTCACCAAAATATGTAACTACATTGGCTTTGGTGATATCATAAAATCCGCCAAGGTCGATTACCACCTCCGCAGGAGCAACACCTCCGTCCCAGAAGCCGCTTGTAGTTCTGTTACCGTCAGTTACCATGTCAGCACCGCTTCCGGAGCCGGAAACAGGTTTGCCAAGCGCAACGTTGGTAGCTTCAGCAAAAACATTAATGCCTATGAGTGAAGACGCAGATGATGCCATCATCAAAAGCGCAAGAAATAATGCAGTAATTTTTTTCATAGTTGCATTTCCTTTCGTTTGTCAACATTCTTATAAAATAATTTTAACACACATTCAAACCCTTTTCAATTCACATTTATCACTAAATTCGGGCTGAATTTTTGTTCATTTTGACTATAATATTGCAAGCATTTTATCTGCCGCAGATGCGGATATTTGTCACACAAAACCGTATGAGTTCGGCTCTCTTCGGCTATAGCTTTTTTCTCTCCCGAAGCTCCTTAAAAAAGCTTGTAAGCTCTCCCTTACATTCACATTCCATAAACCCGCTCTGCACCTCGGTTTTATGATTCAACGGAAACTCGTTCAGATTAAACACCGAGCCAAATGCTCCTGCCTTACTGTCAGAGGCACCGTATACAACTCTTTTGATCCTTGCATTGATAATCGCTCCCGCACACATGGGACAGGGCTCAAGGGTTACATACAAAGTGCATTTATGAAGCCGCCACCCTTTTTTATAGCTGCAAGCATTGTTTATGGCTTCAATTTCCGCATGTGCCAAGGCATTTTTGCTAAGCTCACGCCTGTTTCTGCCTCGCCCTATGATCTCTCCGTCTTCCCATACAGCAACAGCGCCAACGGGCACCTCTCCCTCGAAAGCACTTTCCCGGGCAAGATCAAGAGCGATGTTCATATAATACTCATCACTGTGCATCCTAAAAGATCTCCCCGATGTTCTTGCATATATATGTGGGCTCTATGCCCATTTCCTTTATGTCCTCCAAGGTTCCCTCTCCTGAAAGGACAAATACACTGTCGATTCCCGAATTTACTCCGCAGGCAACATCAGTATAAAGTCTGTCACCGATGACCACCGCATCCTCCTTTTCTACACCGTATCTTTTAAGCGCGAGAAGCGGCATATATACCTGTGGCTTTCCGATGAACTTTGGCTCTCTGCCCGTAGCTCTTTTCAGCATTTCGCAAAATGAACCGCAATCGGGAATATACCCGTCCGCCGTGGGACATACCCAATCGGGATTTGTGGCTATAAATGGCACTCCCCGGTCAAGAAGCTTGCAGGCATCAATGAGCTTTTGATATGTCAATTCCGTATCATATCCCGCAACCAGCACATCAATGTCCTCGGAATATACAGTCACTGCGTTAAGTCCACATTCCAAAAGCTCGGAAACAAAGGATCTTGTTCCCATCACATAGATCTTATCGCTTTTATGATTCTCAATAAGATATTCCGCTGTTGCGTTTACCGAGGTCACAAAGTCATCCTTTTCAGCCTTGATACCGAGCCTGTTCAATTTTTCAATATATGCCGAGGCGCTTTTTGACGAATTATTTGTCATGAAGGCGTATCTGCCCCCGTTCCTTTTTATATTTTCAAGAAACGGCAGGGTCTCGGGAAAAAGGCAATCCCCAAGATAAATCGTGCCGTCCATGTCAAGAAGAAACAATTTTTTATTTTTAAGCTTTTCCATTTTCTTTTCTCCAAAAAATATTTTAATCAGTATTCTCTGCCAAATATTTTAACATAATTACCATTATAATTTCAATACCATTCATTAAAATTACTTGAATTTATCAAAATTTGTGGTATAATAAGTAAAACAATTGTGTAAAATCGGAGAGTGACCTATGAGCGACGTTTATTACGATCTTTATCTTGATACAAGCGACAACGGCGGAGACGGTGAAAAAAGTAAATTTTCTCAAATCGTATCCTACTTTTTCAAGTCCGTTTTCGCTATTATAGCAATCGGTATAATCGGCATACTTGCCTATAGAATAATTACCATGCAGGAGCCTTCAATGACTGATGATTTTCTTGCAAACGAAAACACTGTTGAAGCGGTAAATAAACACGCAAATGACAAAACCGCCTCGGAATACAGTGAATACTATGTGGATTTCCGCACCTTTGACAACGTAAAGCTTATTCGCCGCCGCGACAACAGCGTTGTTGAAATGAGCGCTTCCGATTATGGCTTCAACGGATTTCAGACCTTTACCCAGCAACTCGTAAACTACTATATCAAAAATGAAGAAACAGACGAGTACGATATGGTGGAACGCTCGGAGTTTTATTCCGTAAAGGACGAGGACGAAGGCAACTTCAAGATCTCAAATCCCTATTTTATGCCCCAATCAAATCAGCTTTGCGTAACATTCAGATATAACGACAACGCCCTCAAAAACCTTGTTGCCGCATATCCCGATGCTGAGGGTCTGAAGTCTCCCTTTGCAATCGTAATATCCGATAACAACGGCAAGGAGTATAAAAGCTATTCCTACACCGAGGCAACAAGAGCAAACTATCATTATGAAAGAATGCTTTTTGACGGCATTGATTTTTCCAAGGTGAACACCATATATCTTGACATATACTATAAGGGTGACACCGATGCCACCACTCCCTATCGCAGTATGGTCATTTACGATGCCTACCTGCCCCTTGTGGAAGTTGACAAGGATCCTGCAAAAAAGGCTACACAAGGAATGAAATTCTACTCAATTCCAACCAATGAGTCCTCGAAAGGAGAAAATGACAAATGATTTTAGACAATAAAAAAGCAACAATTGCCTACCGTTGCCCCTGTTGCGGCAAGGCGGTTTTAAGCATGGTGGGAGTGTTTTCTCTTTCTGCCGATATGCTGAAGATCAAATGCGAATGCGGCGGCAGTGAAATGATCATCACCACAAGCTCCGAGGGCAAGCTTCTGATTACTCTGCCCTGTCTTGTTTGCCCCAATCCTCACACCTATCTCATCAGCAAAACAATTCTTTTCTCAGACAATCTCTTTGTGGTGCCCTGCTCCTATTCGGGAATTGACATCGCTTTTCTCGGTGAGCCCGACAAGGTTTCCGACGCTCTTGAAAAACAGGCAGAGCACCTGAACAGTCTTTTGGAAGCCTCGGGGCTTACAAGCTTTGAACAGTTAAAAAATGATGAAGGCTGGGACGACACAAGCTATTCTCAGGTGGAGGATGTCATCCGATTTATGCTTTGCGAGCTTGACGAGGAAGGCAAGATCACCTGTATGTGCCGGGAAAACGGCGATATCCCCTTTTATAACTTTCAGATGCTTTCGGAAAGAGTGCGCATATTCTGCGAATGCTGTAATTCCGATGTTGAGCTTCCCCTCGGCAGCCTCACCGATGCAGAGCAGTTCTTGAGAATCGATAATCTTGAGTTAAAATAAAAATCCCGTCTTAAGATTCAAGCTCCGCACCGTTGCACCTTTTGAAAATTTTCCACTTTATTATTAAACAATATCCTACAAAACAAAATGCTGTAAAAGAACTCAAACCGAGTCTTTACAGCATTTTTATTATTGTTTTTTATTGATTATGATTTTGCTTTTCACTCTTAAGCTTATTATAATAATATTTTATAACATCCCGTCTTGTTACAATGCCCATAAAATATCCTCTGTCATCAAGAACCGGAGCAAAATTCTGCACTGTGATAACCTCGATAAGCTCATCGGCACTTGCAAGAATGCTTAAGGGCTTGCATCGGTCAGCCTTGATGATGCTTGCTATTCCTGTCTTTTCACAGCTTTTCGGATCCTTCATATATGTCGCCCACAGCAGATCTCCCTCTGTGACCGTTCCAAAATATTTACCGTCCTCCGTAAGCACGGGAATTGCGGAATATCCGTAATATTTCATTTTTTCTATGACCTGTCTTACGGTATTGTTGGAATATACGACTTGAACTGTATTTTTAGGCTTTATAAAATACGCAATATTCACCTATCGTTCCTCCGATCAAACGGTATACTTATTGTTTTCTTTTGCAATTATCGGAGTTTCAAAGAACACCCTTGAAAGCTCAACAAGACAAGCTGTATCCTCCGATCCGGCAGTTTCATAGCACGAATGCATTGCATACTGAGCAAGTCCCACGTCTGCAGAATTAATGGAAACCCTTGTTGTTGCAATTCCGCCAAGAGTTGAGCCGCCTGCAATATCAGAACGGTTTGCATACATCTGCACGGGAATATCATTTCTCTTGCAAAGAAGCTTTACAATGGACTCGGACACAGAATCCGTTGTATATCTCTGGGAAGCATTGAACTTTATTACAACACCTCCGTTTACCTTCACCTTGTTCAGCGAGTCTGAATATTCCGGGTGATTGGGGTGTACTGCGTGAGCATTGTCACATGAAAGAAGGAATGACGAAGCAAGAAGACGTCTGAAAGTCTCTGCATCCTTTGTAAGAACGATTCTGCGAAGGGTATCAAACAGGAATGTGGACGCTGCTCCCTGCTTTGTGGAGCTTCCTACCTCTTCATTGTCAAAGCATGCCATTACAGGAACTGCTGTTGAAGGCTTTGCACCAAGAAGTCCCTTGAGATTTGCAAATGCGCACTGAAGGTCATCAAGTCCGCGGCTGGAGACAAACTCATCGTTTTCTCCCCAAACTATACCCTTGTTTCTGTTGTATACAAACAGGTCAGTTCCAAGGATATCCTCCTTTTCAACTCCTGCCCATTTCGCAACGGTATCGATAATTCCTGTTTCGCCTTTTTTGCATGAATACAGCGGTACTGTATCTACAGCAGGATTGAACTTGAAGCCGTCATTTACGTTGCGGTTCATATGTACTGCAACATTGGGAATCATCAAAATATCGCGGTCAACATCAACAAGTCTTGATTCAATTCCGTTTTCAGTTCTGACAACGATCCTTCCCGCTACGGAAAGGGGTCTGTCAAGCCATGTTGCACAGATCATTCCGCCGTATTTCTCTGTGTTTATTCTAACAAAATCAGAGCTTGAAAGCTCACAGTTGTCCTTCAGCTTAAAGCAAGGGTAATCACTGTGTGAAGCGGCAATATTGAAGCCTGTAATTTCACCCTCGGGCATTACAAATGCGATTACAGAAGAATTATTTCTGGTTACATAATATCCCTGTCCGCCCTGAAGCTCCCATTTTTCTCCTTCAAAAAGCTCCTTATATCCATTTTTTTCAAGAATCTCCGAAATTGTTTTTATGCTATGGAACGCGCTTGGCGAAGTATTGATAAATTCAACAAGCTCCTGTGAAAGCTCTTTGTTATTGTACTGTGTTTTCATAAGACCACACCTTCCTCATTTTATTTATATAATTATTCTACCACATTAATTTGTATTTTTCAAGGTGGTTTTGGTGAAATATTGTTTTTGTTACACGCCAAAGCCCAAAAGGTTTAAAATTAGATAGATAAATACCGAAGCTATGTATGCAACTCCGCACTGGAGAAGCACAACGAAAAATGCCCATTTGCCTCCAAGCTCTCTTTTTATTGATGCTACCGCCGCTACACAGGGTGTATACAAAAGGCAGAACACCAAAAGGGAAGCCGCTCCCGCAATACTCATGGACAAAAGCAGCTCCGACGTACCGCCATAAAGCACACTCAATGTGGAAACTACGCTTTCCTTTGCCATAAAGCCTGCCACAAGAGCCGTAACGACCCGCCAATCTCCAAATCCAACAGGGATAAATATGGGAGATATGACCCCTGCGATCCTTCCGAGGATGCTGTCCGTCGGATCAACTGCAAAATTCATTTTGAAATCGAAGGTCTGCAAAAACCATACCGCAACGGATGCAACGAAAATTACAGTAAAGGCTCTTTGTAAAAAGTCCTTTGCCTTATCCCACAAAAGCCTTGCCACGTTTTTGGCTCCGGGCATACGGTAATTGGGAAGCTCCATTACAAAAGGAACCGCTTCTCCGCGGAATGCAGTCTTTTTGGCTATAAGTGCTACAACTATTCCCATAATTATACCGAGGAAATACAGTCCCACCATTATAAGTCCCGAATATTCAGGAAAGAACACCGAGGTGAAAAATCCGTAGATGGGAAGCTTTGCGCTACAGCTCATGAAAGGTGTCAGGAGAATTGTCATTTTTCTGTCCCTTTCCGACGGCAGAGTACGGCTTGCCATTACACCGGGCACAGTGCATCCAAAACCAATCAGCATGGGCACAATGCTTCTTCCCGAAAGTCCCAATTTTCTCAGTGGCTTATCCATCACAAAGGCAATTCGCGCCATATATCCGCTGTCCTCAAGCATTGATAGGAAAAAGAACAGTATAATTATTACAGGAATGAAGCTGAGAACACTTCCGATTCCGCCAAACACCGCATCCACCACCAAGGAATGAACAGCCTCATTCACTCCCGCTGCCAACAGCACACCGTCCACAAGATCTGTAAGCTTGCTGATTCCAAGATCAAGAAGCTCCTGCAGATATGCTCCGATGACATTAAAGGTGAGATAAAATATCAGTGCCATGATGCCTATAAATGTGGGAATTGCAGTATATTTTCCCGTTAGGATTCTGTCTATTTTACGGCTTCTTGTATGCTCACGGCTTTCCTTGGGCTTGACCACTGCCATGGCGCAAAGATCCTTTATAAACGAAAACCTCATGTCAGCAATGGCGGCAGCTCTGTCAAGTCCGCTTTCCTCTTCCATTTGAAGAACTATATGCTCGATCATCTCTTTTTCGTTGGATGTAAGGTCAAGAGCATTGAGGATCAGCTCGTCCCCCGACGCAAGTCTTGTTGCCGCAAATCTCGGAGGCAATCCTGCTCTGACTGCATGATCCTCTATAAGATTCAAAATACCTTCAAGCGCTCTGTGAACCGCCGCAGTTTTTCCGATTTTTGCACAGAAATCCTGCCTTCCGTTCATTTCCCTGTATTTTGCCACATGCACGGCATGGTTTATAAGCTCATCAACTCCCTCGCCCTTTGCGGCAGAAATGGGTACAACGGGTATTCCGAGCATTTCTTCCATTAAATTTATATCAACAGTTCCGCCGTTCCCCCTCACCTCATCCATCATATTGAGTGCAAGTACCATGGGTACATCAAGCTCCATCAATTGCAAGGTAAGATAGAGATTTCTTTCTATATTTGTGGCGTCCGCAATATTTATGATTCCTGTGGGCTTCTCCTCAAGAATAAATCTTCGGGAAACGATCTCCTCCGCACTGTATGGGGAAAGAGAATATATACCCGGCAGGTCTGTTACAAGTGTATCAGCTCTGTTTTTTATAGGTCCGCTTTTTTTATCAACAGTTACCCCGGGGAAATTGCCAACATGCTGATTTGCTCCCGTAAGCTCATTAAAAAGGGTGGTTTTTCCGCAATTCTGATTTCCTGCCAAGGCAAAAGTCAGCACACTTCCCTTTGGAAGTGGGTTCTCCAAGCTTTTTTCATGAAACACACCCCCTTCTCCATAACCGGGATGGCATGGACGGTATGCAATTTTTCTTGATTTCTCATTCTTTTTTTCTTCCTGCCCCGCAATTATTTCCACACCGATCTTTTTGGCATCGTCGACCCTCATTGTCAGCTCATACTCATGAATTCTGATCTCCAGCGGATCTCCCATGGGGGCAAACTTCATAAGGGTCACCTCTGCTCCGGGAATCAATCCCATATCAAGAAAGTGTCCTCGGTGAGCTCCGTCTCCGCCCACTGAAGTGATCCTTGCCTTTTGTCCTGTTTTCAGCTTTTCAAGTGTCATTTTTCTCCTTTTTCCGGTTCTTTCAACCTCAATAATTACTCCATTTTTCTTGTCTTTATTGAAAGCATATCTACATATAAAGTATAACCCCGTCTCATTTCATTGTCAAGGTTTTTTGGGGATTGTAATTAATTTTACTGTCATTTTTTTGCTATCGGTATATACTAATAAAGAAGACGGCGTCTTTAATAACTTTAAAAAGAGGATTTTATATATGCCAAATTATATTTGTACCAACTGCCAAGGCTGTCAAACCGCCTCCTGTAACAATTGCTCCGCTTTCACCTGCAACTGCGGAGGCTCTACACAAGACAATGGAAACGTCGGCGGATCGAATGACAACACAATAAACAATTGCTCCTGCAACTCAGGCTGCGGAGTCTGCAATCAAAATACAAGTGTCTGCAACTGCGGCACCTGTAATTCCTGTAATTCTTGTAATTCCTGTGCTTCTCTGAATCCTTGCAGCTCCTTGAACATTGGAAATGAATCCCTGCTTGTATTCATCGCTATCGTTATCCTGCTTATCACCATCGTTTAACTCTCTCCCAAAACAGACCCCCGCAAAAAAGAGCCGTAAAACTCACACGAGTTTCTACAGCTCCTTTTATTTTTATTATTCTGTTATTTCCTCACCATTTTCATCATCATTGCTTTCAATCTCCTTGGTTCTGTCCCTGCCAAGAACCACCGCTTCCTCTGCAGTACATACAACGGGGGCGGCATCGGGATTGGAATCCAGCTTGACCTTGATGAGTCCCGCAAGCGGCTTTGTCTCAACAACAACACCTGTTCCAACGGGAGTTTTTACTCTCCAATTTACCGAAGGAGTTCTTTGAATGGCTTCAAGATATGTTTCATGCTCATATCTGAGACAGCACATAAGTCTTCCGCATGCTCCCGATATTTTTGACGAGTTCAGCGAAATTGACTGCTCCTTCGCCATTTTTATGGACACCTGTGCAAAATCATGTAAAAAAGTACCGCAGCAAAATGCTCTTCCGCATACTCCAAGTCCTCCGAGAACCTTTGCTTCATCTCTGATTCCCATTTGTCTGAGCTCAATTCTGCAATGGAACATTGCGGCAAGATCCTTTACAAGCTCTCGGAAATCCACTCTGCCCTCGGAAGTAAAATAGAACAAAAGCTTTGTATTGTCAAAAGTATATTCAACATCAATAAGCTTCATTTCAAGCTTATGCTCCTTGACCTTTTCATTCCAAAGACCCACAGCTTCCTCTTCTTTTTTGCGGTTTTCGGCATAATGCTCCTTGTCCGCTTTTGATGCAGGACGTAACGCAGGTCTCAACGGCAAAAACATCTTTGAAACAGGCATCTCTCGGTTGCCCATTACCACAAATCCGAATTCAACACCTCTTGCTGTTTCCACAATGGCAAAGGAATTATCCACATATTCCACACCCATTGGGTCAAAATAATATGTCTTCGATGAAGTTCTGAATCTGATTCCGATTACTGTCTTTTGCTCCTGCATTGCTTCGTCAAGGTCAGTTTCTGCTTTTTTCTCTTCCTTATCCCTCATAAAGTCTGCAATTGGATCATATGCTGTTGCAAAATCAGTGAACGGGGGATCCTTTGCAAAGCCCTCTGCATTTTTATCGGGGGTATACTCATGACGGCTTTCGTCAAGGGAGGTAAAATAAGAAACAAAATCGCCATCAGCCTTTTTGCTCTCTCTTTCGGGAACCGTGATAGATATCTCCGCCGTTTTTTCCTTGTTGTCCTTATTTTCCTTGCTATCCTTATTTTCTTTATTTCCCTTTTTATTCTTTTTGCCGGTCTTCTGGCTTTCCTGCGCCTTCGCCGCAGGCTTTTGAGACTTTTGCTGTTTTTTCTGTTCTTTCTGTTCCTTTTCCTCGCTTGCAGCCTTTGGCTCATTGCTCGGGGGGGCTTTTTGCGGCTTAACCGCCTTACCTGCAGGGACTTCAGATGCAGTAACAGCGTTTTCGCTAACCTCTGTAGCGGCGGACTGATCCTCCGTCTTCTTTTTTACCCCTTTATTTTTATTTCTGTTTTTCTGATAATAGTGCTTTTTCTTTTTAGGACTTTCCACAGTATAATCGCTCATATATATTCCTTTCTATCGGCAAAGAGCTCTCATCAGCCTTTTAGCAAGACAGATCCTCACCGTTTGTACATTCATGTTTATGTTTATATCCTTATAAGCATCATCAAAGCATTCGTTAAGCATCAATATGCTTTTTACACTTAATTTTCCCGATGCTTCCTTTGCCTGAAAGACGCCTTCAAAATAGGTCATATCGTCCCTGCCGCTTTTCACAGCGATCATGTCACGAAGCGCCCTTCGGCAATTATCTATATAGTTTTTTGCCTCGATCCTTTCAGAAGGCATATCGCCAAGGGCAATTATTACATCTGTAAAGCCTCCACCCGACAAAGCAGTGATCAGCTTTTTTACATCCCAAGACGTTTTTGTTTTTTCATTTCCAAGAAGCTCAATTGCCTTTCCTATGCTTCCCGATGAATTTTTTGCCGCTTTTTCTATTTGATCCTCTGTATATGCTCCGCTTTTTCTCAAATACGCCTTGAGCCTTTCCTCAGAAAATCTTTCCATTCTGATACACTGAGCCCTTGATCTTACCGTAGGCAGCAATGTTGATGCGTTTTCGCACAGGAGGAAAAAATACACTCCCTTTGGCGGCTCTTCAAGAAGCTTCAAAAGAGCATTTTGCCCCGCCGTATTAATGCTATCCGCATTTTTTATTATAAAAACCCTGACATCAAGCTCATTTGGCTTTATATACGCATCATATTTTATCTGTCTGACGGTATCCACCGTAATGAACTTCTTCTTTTCGGGCACATCATATTCCGTCACATCGGGAGAATTCCCCACAAGGATCTTCATGGCACAGGGGTTTTTTTGCCCTCCCGCAAGATATGCCGCAGTCAGCCTCGCAAACGTAAGCTTTCCGCTTCCTCGGTCTCCCTCAAATATATATGCATGGGAAAGCCTTCCCTCATCAATTGCCGACGTAACGTGATTTATCTGGGCTGTATTGCCGTATAGCTCTCTGAACACGCCTTAGCCCCTTTTCAGTTATACATTTTCTTGTAGTAATTCTGATATTCTCCGCTTGTGATATTATTGATCCAAGAAGGATTTTCAAGATACCAGCGCACTGTTTCCTCAATTCCCTCTTCAAAGGTATATCTCGGAGTCCAACCAAGCTCAGTTGTAATCTTGGTGTTGTCAATGGCATATCTTCTGTCATGACCGGGTCTATCCTTTACATACTTTATAAGATCTCTTGAAGCCCCGGTTTTCTCAATTACAAGCCCTACGATCTCAATATTAGCCTTTTCATTATTTCCGCCGATATTGTAGACCTCGCCCAGTCTACCCTTTTCAAGCACTGTCATAATTCCACGGCAATGATCCGACACGTGAAGCCAATCTCGGATCTGCATGCCATCTCCGTACACGGGAAGCGCCTCTTTTTTGGTACAATTGTTGATCATCAGCGGAATAAGCTTTTCGGGGAACTGATAGGGTCCGTAATTGTTGGAGCATCTTGTAATGTTTACAGGCATACCGAAGGTGGTATAGTAAGCCTTTACAAGCATGTCCGCAGATGCCTTGGACGCAGAATACGGGCTGTTGGGCGAAAGCGGAGTTGTTTCTGTAAAAAATCCCGTTTTGCCAAGAGCTCCGTAAACCTCATCAGTTGATACCTGAAGGTATTTTACTCCCTCTCTATATTCCTTTGAATATTTATCCTCAGGGTCAAGCTTCCATGCTCTTTTTGCTTCATCAAGCAACACCTGTGTACCAAGCACATTTGTCTTTACAAATACATCGGGGTTGGTTATGCTTCTGTCAACGTGGGATTCAGCCGCAAAATTCACAACATAATCGATCTTGTTTTTACTGAAGATCTCCTTTATAAGCTCTCTGTCACAGATATCCCCATGTACAAAGCTATAATTTTCATCTTCCTCGACATCCTTCAGATTTTCAAGATTTCCCGCATATGTAAGAGCGTCTATGTTTATAACCCTTATGTCCCTGTATTCGCCAAGCACCAGCTTTACAAAATTGCTTCCTATAAAGCCTGCGCCCCCTGTTACGAGCATGGTATTCATTACTTTATTCTCCTTGTATTCAACAATTATTTACTATTTCCCTTTGCAATCGACATTATATACTGTCCGTATTCCGTGGATTTCAGCTCCTCGCCAAGCGCTAAAAGCTGATCCCTTGTTATATATCCGCGTCTCCATGCAATTTCCTCAAGACATGCAACATAATATCCCTGCATCTCCTGCACTGCGCATACAAACTCGGATGCCTTATACATTCCCGAAGGCGATCCTGTATCAAGCCACGCCATTCCCCGCCCCATGAGACAAACTCTCAATGTTCCGCGTCTTAAATATTCGTTGTTGATTGCCGTGATCTCAATTTCCCCTCTTTTTGAGGGCTTTACATTTTTGGCAATATCAACAACATCGTTGTCATAGAAATAAAGCCCCGGAACTGCATATTCCGACTTGGGATTTTCCGGCTTTTCCTCAATGGAAATTACATTGTAGTTTTCATCAAACTCAACAACTCCAAAGGCTCTGGGGTCCTTTACAGGATATCCAAACACCGTTGCACCCCTATTGTTTTCCATGGCTCTGTCAAAAAGCTTTGTCAAGTCTCTGCCATAGAACACATTGTCCCCAAGGATCAGACACACGCTGTCGTCCCCTATAAATTCCTCACCGAGAATGAATGCGTCTGCAAGTCCTCTTGGCGTTTCCTGAACCTTATAGGATATGCTTATGCCAAGGCGGCTTCCGTCGCCAAGGAGCTTTTCATAATTGCCTATATCTTCGGGTGTTGATATTATCAGCACCTCTCTGATGCCCCCAAGCATAAGCACCGAAAGAGGATAGTACACAAGGGGCTTGTCATATATGGGTAAAAGCTGCTTTGAGACTGCCTTTGTCATCGGATAGAGTCTTGTTCCCTTTCCTCCTGCAAGTATGATTCCCTTCATTTTTGTACTTCCTTTCTTTTATCATCTGATTTCCTGTTCTTATTTTTTCTTTTTTTGTTCCTTTTTGCTTTATATATTGCAGGTTGCAACAGGGTTCAAGCCCTCGTCTGCAAGATTTCCATCAAGATATTCATAATATCCCTGAGCACCGATCATCGCTCCGTTATCCGAGCAAAGACTGAGTGGAGGCATATATATTTCCACCCCGTGCTTCTTTCCGAATTCTTCAACCGCCCGTCTTAAATGTGAGTTGGCAGATACTCCTCCTGAAAGCACAAATTTATCAAAGCCATATTTTTTGTGCGCCTCCTCAAGCCTTTTTACAATTGATGTACACACCGCTTTGGTAAATGACGCCGCAACGTCCTCTCTGCAAAGGACTTCTCCCTTTTGGTTTGCGGAATTTATATAATTCAGCACCGATGTCTTGATTCCCGAAAATGACAGATCGAGGGTATCTCCCGCAATTGCCGCTGAGGGAAATTTTATTGCATCCCTGTTTCCAAGATACGCGAGTCTGTCCATTTCAGCACCGCCGGGATATGGCATTCCCATTACTCTTGCCACCTTATCAAAGCACTCACCAACGGCATCGTCCCTTGTTCTTCCCACAGTATTTGCATTTGTATATCCGTCAACCTTTATAAACGAGCTGTGTCCTCCCGATGCTACCATTGCAAAAAAGGGCGGCTCAAGCTGTGGATATTCAAGATAACACGCCGCAATATGACCCATTATATGATTTACGGGTATCAATGGCTTATTATAGGCAAAAGCCAGCGATTTTGCAAAATTCACACCTACAAGCAAAGCGCCTATAAGTCCCGGCTTTGCTGTAACGGCTATGGCATCAATATCCTCCATTGCCATTCCCGCCTCAGAAAGTGCTTCATATGTCAGCCCCGATATTGCTTCCGCATGAGCGCGGCTGGCAATTTCGGGCACCACTCCTCCGTAAAGAGCATGCATCTCAACGGATGTTGCAATTTTATTTGACAGGATCCTTCTTATCCTGCGTTCACGGTCCATCTCCACAACTGCCGCAGAGGTCTCGTCGCAGGAGGATTCTATCGCTAATATTTTCATATCCTTATCGTCTTTTCTTTTTTGAGTTTTGTTTTTTTGTTTGTGCATCTTGGGTTATTAGTGCGTGTTGTTGTTTTTTGGGGAACAATGATTAATTCTTTCTTCGTAGGGGCGAACTGTGTTCGCCCGTTATAAAATACGTAAAACAAGCATTTTCGGGCGACCGCAGGTCGTCCCTACGGGGTAAATACGATTTAATTATTGTTTTTTCGGGAGGAGCAAGCCCCTCCCCTACGGGGTTGTTGCTAACCACGAGGCTTTGCCGAACTAAAGCCTCCCTCCGAGAGGGAGGGGGACCGCGAAGTGGTGGTGGGAGCCTGCGCAACGTTTTAATTTAGATAAAACGTAGTATAACACACTTTCAAAATAACTGCTCAACATCACAATTCAGCCAAATAATATTACAACGCACTCTCCCTCAGTCACTTCGTGACAGCTCCCTCCCGGAGGGAGCCTTATCGCAAAACGCCTTACAACCCGTTCCCAAATCAGTTCCAGAGTCCTGTTTTGGGGTATTCACCATTTTCGAAAAGCGCATTTATACTGCTTTTTACAAAAGGCTTATCATCTGCATAGGTTACTCCGTACCAACGTGAGCTTGTGGGAAGCAGCTTTACCTTTGCATCCCCTCTTTCTATTGCATTTGCCACTGCAAACGGCAGATAGAATTCACCCTTTTCCTGCTTCTCGGCAGGAAGTGTTTCAAGAAACTTCTTGAAATCCCCCTTAAGATACTCAAAGATAGTGGGTGTGAAGCCCCAACAATTCATGGAAACATATCCGTTCTCGTCAGTTGGGTATGGAACGCCGTCCTCATAAAACACGGTGTTTCCATTTTCATCCCTCATGATCTTCGTTCTTTCAACCACGGAAAGAAGATTATAGTCGCCGTCGATCTCACATACACCTCTGGAAACAGATCCGTTCTCCGTCAGTGTGTTTTTGAGGATATATCCCGCCATGCAGTACTTTGATTCCTCTGAGGATACTCCCTTTAAAAACTCGGAAAGCTTATTGAAGGTATCCCTTCCGTAAAAATCATCTGCGTTGATCACCGCAAATTTATCATTTCCAACCTGCTTTTCAGCACACATAAGCGCATGTCCCGTTCCCCAAGGCTTTGTTCTTCCCGCAGGTACGGAAAATCCCTCGGGAAGCATGGTTATATCCTGGAAGGCGTAGCTGACCTTAATCTTTCCGGAGATCCTTTCTCCAACCGTCTTTTTGAAAAGCTCAAGATTCTCTTCCTTTATTATAAATACGATCTCATCAAAACCCGCCGCCTTGGCGTCATATACTGAAAAGTCAATGATGAACTCCTTATTTTCTGTTATGGGGTCAAGCTGCTTTAATCCACCGTAACGGGAGCCCATTCCTGCTGCAAGAATTACAAGTTTCATAATTTACCTCCTTGTTTTAAAAGCCTTGAATGTCGGCTTTTTGAAGATTTATCCATTACTTATATATGTACTTACATATGCTTATATAAACACCTTATAAATATAAGGTCACGCTTATTTTTCGGGATCGATCAACGGGAAATACGCCTTGAAATAGCCAATTCCCGACACAACTGTCATAACGCTCATAAAGATCATTGTGAAATATGTGCCGATGAGAAGATCCGTTCCCAAAGCCTCCATAATGAGCGGCTCAAGAAGTGCGATCATTACAAACACGATCTGGGAAACCGTTTTCACCTTTCCCAAAATACCTGCGGCTATTACAACTCCCTTTGCTGAGCTTGCGATCATTCGAAGGGACGTCACCGCTATTTCTCTCAAGAAAAACACAAAAGCGGCAACGCACACGGAGATCACAAAGATCTTGTCATCAAGATTCATTACAATAAGTCCGCACATTGCGGAAAATATCATGATCTTGTCGGCAACAGGATCGAGAAACCGACCGAAATCCGTGACAAGCCCTCTTTTTCTCGCTATATGCCCATCAAGAAAATCCGTAAAGGCTGTCACCAAAAACAAAGCCGCCGCAATTATTCTCTTTGGAAGGTCGTCAATTGGCAAAAACATCACCGTCATATAGATCGGCACAACAAACAACCTTGCCACAGTAAGCCTATTTGGTAAATTCATTTTCATTTTGCTAAATTCCTTATACTATTTTATTGGTTAATATCTCCAAGCAGCTCTCCGTAAAGATCATAGTCCATGCACTGAGTTATCTTGACATTTACAAAGCTTCCGACCTTAAGCTGTTTATTGCCCGTAAAATACACCTTTGAGTCAATTTCGGGAGCATCGCTGCCGCATCTTCCAAAGAACACCTTGTTGTCGGGATCATATCCTTCAACAATTGCGGTTATAAGCTTGCCCTCCTTCTGAGTGTTCATTTCCTCAACAATGGTCTGCTGCTCACCCATAATGATGTCATATCTGTCCTGCTTCACCTGCTCGTCGATCTGATCCTCAAAGTCATATGCGGGAGTATCCTCTTCCCTTGAATATGTGAAGGCTCCGAATTTGTCAAACCTTGCTTCCTTTATGTACTCGCAAAGCTCTGCAAAATCCTCCTCGGTTTCACCCGGAAAGCCAACTATAACTGTTGTACGGATAACCATTCCGGGAACAGAACGAAGTCTTGCCACTGCATCCTTTATGGTCTCGGATCCGCCGTGGCGGTTCATTTTCTTTAATATCTTGTCGGAAATGTGCTGAATGGGAAGGTCAATATATTTCAAAAGCTTTTTGTTGGTCTTGAACTCCTCGATAAGCTCATCGGTGATCTTGTCGGGATAGCAATACATGAGCCTTATCCACGGAATATTTGTTTCCGCCGATATTCTCTTTATAAGCTCCGCAAGCTTATATTCTCCGTAAAGATCAAGTCCGTATCTTGTTGTATCCTGAGCTACAATATTCAGCTCACGTACTCCGGATGCCTCAAGGATCTTTGCCTCTTCAACAAGATCCTCAATGGGACGGGATCTGAATTTTCCTCTGATGTCGGGAATGGCACAGTATGTACAGCGGTTGTCACATCCCTCGGCAATTTTAAGATATGCTGAATAAAAGGGTGTCGTGAGAATACGGTCTCCCCCAAGCTCACAGGTGTTTTTATCCTCAAATGACGAAAATCTCTTTCCCTTCAGTGTGGCCTTGATAGCTCTTATGATCTCGCCGTAGCTTCCAACTCCAAGTACAGCATCCACCTCGGGAAGCTGCTCAAAGATCTGCTCACGGTAACGCTCGGAAAGACAGCCTGTTACAATTATAGACTTCAAGTTTCTGTTTTCCTTGAGCCATGCAACATCAAGAATGTTTTCTATGCTTTCCTGCTTTGCGGATTCTATAAACCCGCAGGTGTTGATTATTATTACATCTGCCTCGTAATCCTCGGTTACGATCTCATAGGATTCCTCGGAATCAACAAGACTTAACATTTTCTCTATGTCGACCTGATTTTTCGGACATCCAAGGGACACAAATCCCACTTTGATTTTTTTAGTGTTAGCCATATATTCCTCTTGCTTTTTTATTTTTACTTTTGTACATATTTACAATTATTCATTGTTTATTATACACTATTTTTTTAGATTAGTCAAGGGTTATGTCATGATTTGACCTCCTTACAGCACCATAATTATTTTTACTTTACCAAATTCATATTACTTTATCGGTCGAAACTTGAAATTAACTGTTTTTATATATTTTTTATCCTTAAACTAAAAGAGAAAAACAAAAATGAACTTTTTTTAAATTGTGAAAAAAGCACTTGACAAATCGGAATTTATATGATACACTCTGTAAAGCGTTTTACTTTACAGATAAGGAGCTTGTAACAATGTCTGCTTCACCGGAAACAAGAGTTGAAATTTCCATACTCCTTGATTTTTATTCCGCACTGCTGACACCGAGGCAAAAGCAGATCGCGGAAATGTATTACGCAGAAGATATGTCCTTGTCAGAAATTGCCGAGGAAATGGGAATTACTCGTCAGGGTGTCAGAGACGCCCTCAAAAAAGCAGAAACTCAGCTTTTTGACACAGAAGAAAAGCTTGGGCTTGTGAAAAGATTTCAGCTTTCACAAGAGAGGTTTGAGTTTATAATAGGCCGTCTTGAAAGGATCGGAGCTGAAACAGGTATAGATTTTTCCGACATAGTCAAAGCGGCAAAGGATATAACGGAGTAAATATGTTTCAGAATTTATCAGAAAAGCTTGAATCGGCTTTCAAAAAATTCCGTAACAAAGGTAAGCTGACCGAAGCCGACGTAAAGGAAGGCATGCGCGAGATCAAAATGGCGCTGCTTGAGGCTGACGTAAACTTTAAGGTGGTTAAGGAATTTGTAAAGACCGTTACCGAAAGAGCAGTTGGCGCAGAGGTGCTTGAAAGCCTCGTCCCCGCTCAGCAGGTAGTTAAGATCGTAAACGAGGAGCTTACCTCCCTCATGGGTGGAAATGTCTCCAAGCTTAATATTTCATCAAAGCCCCCTACAGTAATTATGATGGTAGGACTTCAAGGCGCAGGTAAGACCACCCACAGCGGTAAGCTTGCGGGGCTCTACAAAAAGCAGAGCAAGCGTCCATTGCTTGTTGCAGGAGACGTTTATAGACCTGCCGCAATCAAGCAGCTTGAAATTGTAGGCGGTCAGCTTGAAATCCCCGTGTTTTCCATGGGAGACAAGGTTTCCCCTGTGGAAATTGCAAAAGCGGGAGTTGAACACGCAAAGCGCTACGGGCACGATATGGTATTCATCGATACAGCAGGACGTCTGCAGATCGACGAGAAAATGATGGGAGAGCTTCTTGACATCAAGGAGGCTGTAAACCCCGATGAAATCCTTCTTGTTGTTGACTCAATGACAGGTCAGGTTGCAGTGGACGTTGCAAAGACCTTCAACGAGCAGCTTGACATCACAGGCGTTGTAATGACAAAGCTTGACGGTGACACAAGGGGCGGTGCAGCGCTTTCCATCAAATATGTTACAGGCAAGCCAATTAAGTTCATCGGTACGGGCGAGAAGCTGGACACCATCGAACCCTTCTACCCAGACAGAATGGCTTCAAGAATTCTTGGAATGGGCGACGTGCTTACCCTTATTGAGAAAGCACAATCCGCTTATGACGAAAAGAAAGCAGTTGAGCTTGAAAAGAAAATGCGCGAACAGCGCTTTACCCTTGACGATTACCTGGACCAGTTTGACCAGATCTCAAAAATGGGCAATATGGAACAGCTTCTCGGCATGATGCCCGGAATCAAGCCGGGTCAGCTCAAGGACGTCAAGATCGATGAAAAAGAAATCGGACGTACAAAGGCTATAATCCTTTCCATGACAAAAAAGGAAAGAGAAAAGCCCGAGATCATCAATCTTTCAAGAAAAAAACGTATTGCCGCAGGCGCAGGAACAACAGTGGAAGCGGTGAACAGATTGCTCAAGCAATTTGAAACCACCAACAAAATGATGAAGCAGTTTATGAATGCTTCAAAAACCAAGCACGGCAGAAAAAAATTCGGTTCATTCCCGTTTTAAAACAGCAAAAGCAGGATTCGAAATCGTGATCCTATAATAATAAAAAGAAAATAATATAATTTATTTCGGAGGAAAAGAAAAATGGTTAAAATCAGACTCAGAAGAATGGGCGCAAAGAAGGCTCCCTTTTACCGCGTAATCGTTGCAGACGCTCGTTCACCCCGTGACGGAAGATTCATCGAGGAGATCGGATACTACAATCCTATGACAAACCCCGCTGAAATCAAGATCGATGCAGAAAAGGCTACAGAGTGGCTCAAGAACGGCGCTCAGCCCACTGAAACAGTAAGATCACTGCTCAAGAAGAGCGAAATCATTAAGTAATCCTGAATTGAGGGAAAATAATGGTAGAGCTCAAGAAGATCCTTTCAGACATCGCCAAGGGAATTGTGGATAGTCCCGATGATGTGGTTGTGACCGAGGAGGTTGACGAAGACGGAGATCTCGTCCTCATCCTTTCCGTTGCCCCGGACGATATGGGAAAGGTCATCGGAAAACACGGTAAGATTGCAAGAGCTATCAGACTTGTTATTAAATCCGCTTCAACAATAACCAAGCAAAGAGTTACTGTTGAAATCAGATAAGTTTATAGCTTTTTTAAGGAACGGCTTAATGCCGTTCCCGACTCTTACCCCCTTCCGACAAAATTGAATTTTTTCATTTTTGTTTTTCAAGAGCCTTATATTTATCAAACTCAATTCAGATAAACTTCGATGTTTTGGTTTGTAAAACAGCCATGTTAACGCCTTTAGCGCTACAAAAACATTAATAATAAAAAAACTTCAAAAAAACTAAAAAAAATTGCAAAAAGGTATTGACAAATCAAAAGTCTTATGCTATAATGGCTAAGCCGTTGGTCGAGAGGCCACGTGAAAAATGGAAGCATAGCTCAGTTGGGAGAGCATCTGCCTTACAAGCAGAGGGTCATAGGTTCGAGCCCTATTGTTTCCACCATAATGGCCCGGTAGTTCAGTTGGTTAGAACGCTAGCCTGTCACGCTAGAGGTCAGGGGTTCGAGTCCCCTTCGGGTCGCCACAAATTCTTCGGTTTTTTAGAAACCGATTTATTTTTCGCCTCTGTAGCTCAGTTGGTAGAGCAGGGGACTGAAAATCCCCGTGTCGTTGGTTCAATTCCGACCGGAGGCACCATTCTTCCCAATAGGGAGGGATATGCGGATTTAGCTCATTTGGTAGAGCGCGACCTTGCCAAGGTCGAGGTGGCGGGTTCGAGCCCCGTAATCCGCTCCAAAAAAAAAGTAACTTTTGTCTACCAAAAGTTACTTCTTTTTTTATCCAAGCCGCAGGCTTGGCATATCATCACGCGGTACGCGTGTATATCATCGCTGTAAGCGCATATCATCAGTCGAAGGCTGTATTACCTGCGGCTTGATGATATACAACACTGCGTGTTGATGATATGCAATTCCTACGGAATTGATGATATTCAAGGCTTCGCCTTGATTTATTTCGAAAATGTGGTATAATACCTAAAAGAGGTGATGATAATGCGTAAAGAAATAGAGATAAATGGTTGTGTTGAAATACCTTGTGAAGTTTCAATAGATGAATTTACAGATGCCTTTATCCAATGGGTTGAATCAAAAGGTTGGTATTTTGGTGGCGGATTTAATGAAATTGTTGACGGGCATTATATAAATCCTGACGGAACAAAAGGGAAATCCGTTCTTGAAGATTAGTGCTACACTACTTTTAGTCGTTTTTACCCCTTCTTATACTACTTTTAGTCGCTCTTTCGCAAATAAGGAACAGTAGATTGATACGGGTAGTATCGACCTACTGTTTTCTCTTTATTGTTAAAAGATAGCCGAAAGTCCTTGGTATACAAGGGCTTTTTTACTTTTGTGGTGCATTTCGGTATTTGCGGCGCCTGTATCTTGTGCCTCGGAAACCCTAAAATGCGGAAAAGCACTACTCCCCTGTTAAGGTGTAGTGCCTTTCTAATCGTTAAAAGATTGGTATTCGTTAAATTATTGAATATGTCTACTATATTTCTCTTGTTTTATAAAATACAATGGATAAATACCAGGAAAGCGCATATATTCCGACACCTATAAGACAAAAAACAGGTAAAAAGGCATTTAGTTGAATCTCATTTTGCATACCTTCCTTAAAGATTGTAGTTGCGATAATACTGCCTGCACACACCACGCCTATCATCACGTAGTACGCGCCGCGTCCTTTTTCTACTCCATATTTGAAAACGAATGGGAGAGTCA
>SVUF01000135.1 GCA_015063395.1 Oscillospiraceae bacterium | reverse complement strand
TAATAATATGGCCTTAAGGTTGTATAAAGATGCTTTTGTAGAAGGCTCTTGGGAAGAATGTAAGAAAAAAATCAATGATATGCTCAAATAAGATTAACCCCGATAGATTTAAAATCTGTCGGGGTTAATTATTTGTTTTCTGCAGAGCAATTATGCCTTTTTGGACCGTCGAGGACGCAGGTCCAACAAGGAGAAATTAAACTTCCTTATAGTAACGAGCATTTAATCTCTGTTTTTTTATTTGCCAAGTATTTTTTCAATTGTTGCAAGCTTTACGCACACGCAGAAAAGCTCCATTGCCTTTTCGATCTCCTCAACCTTGGGGAATGAGGGGGCTATTCTGATGTTTCTGTCGTTGGGATCCTTTTTATAGGGGAATGTTGCTCCCGCTCCTGTAAGAACCATTCCTGCTTCCTTACAAAGAGATACTATCCTCTTTGCGCATCCGTCCATGGCATCAAATGATATGAAATATCCTCCACGGGGCTTCGTCCATGTGGCGATCTCAAGATCTCCAAGCTCTCTTTCAAGAACCTTGAGGGATACCTCAAACTTGGGTCTTAAAAGCTTTGCATGCTCCATCATATGTGCGCGGACTGCATCTGCGTTCTTGAAAAATCTGACGTGACGAAGCTGATTCATTTTGTCATGTCCGATTGTCTGGAATGTCAGTCTTGCCGCAATTTCCTTTATATTGGTTTCCGATGCCGCAACTGCAGACACGCCTGAGCCGGGGAATGAGATTTTTGAGGTTGAGCAAAATTCATATACGAGGTCGGGGTTTCCTGCCTTTGCACATTCGGAAAGGATTTCCGGAATCTTTCCCTGATCCTCCTCATAAAGATGGTGTACAAAATATGCATTATCCCAGAAAATTCTGAAGTCCTTTGCCGCAGGCTTAAGAGCGGCAAGTCTTTTTACTGTCTTTTCGGAATATACAACTCCGCCGGGATTGGAATATACAGGAATACACCAAATACCCTTGATGCTGTCGTCATGGGAAACAAGATCCTCAACCATATCCATGTCAGGACCCTCATCATTCATGGGAACGTTAATCATTTCCACACCGAAATATTCGGTTACGCCAAAGTGACGGTCATATCCCGGTACGGGACAAAGGAATTTTACCTTTTCAAGCTGACTCCAAGGTGTACATCCCGCCGCACCGTGTGTAAAATGTCTTGATATAATATCAAACATTATATTAAGGCTTGAATTTCCAAAGATTATAATATTTGAGGGCTTAACCTCAAGAAGATCCGCAAAGATCTGCTTCATTTCAGGAAGTCCGTCAAATACACCGTAGTTACGGCAGTCAGTTCCGTCCTGCGCTTTGCAAAGGTCATGGGAAGAAAGGCAGTCCAGCATTCCCATTACAAGATCAAGCTGCTCGGGTGCGGGCTTTCCTCTTGCTATATTGAGGCTAATTCCCTCCGCCTTTTTTTCTTCATACTTTGCTTTTGTTTCTGCATACAGCTCTTCAAGCTGTGATTTTGTAAGTTCGCTGAATTTCATTTGCTTTATTTTCTCCTATCAGAAGAATGTAAGTAACAGCTGTGTTACTATTACTATTGATACAAGTGCGATTGGGTATGTTGCAGCATATGCAGCTGCTACATTTTCTGTTCCCGAAACAGTGATCAGTGTTCCGAGGGCAGGTGTGGATGTCATTCCTCCCGTAAGCGAGCCGAGATTATTGAGAACCTTAAGCTTCAGTACATACTTGGAGAACAAGAATCCGAATACCATGGGAATTACGGTGATGATCACGCCGTACAGGAAATACAAAGCATCAAAAAGCTCTACAAATTTTGCGCCTCCCGATATACCTGCTCCGATAAGGAAAAGCATCAGACCAAGCTCACGGAGAACCTTGAGAGTTGACACCGAAGGCATGAGGCTGATTTTTCCGATCCTTCCGAAATGTCCGAGAAGAAGAGATGTGAGCAGCACTCCGCCCGTTGTTGTAAGTGAGAAGGAGCCGATCTTGATATTGCCGAGGATCAGTCCAAAAACTACAGCGATTCCAAATACACCGAAGCCGAATTCATCTATATGAATAAGCTTCTTTTTGCCTTCTTCCTTCTTTTCTGTGTTCTCATTCTTTTCAGGCGCAATTGATGCAACCTCTTTTGCCATATCAACCTTCAAAAGCTTGGGAATGATCTGAATGAAAAGAACAACTCCGATTACTCCGAAAAGATATGCAATTCCGTGACCAACGGTGATGATATCCTGAAGCTCCTTTGCGTTTTCAAATCCGCTTACAACGTCCTTTGCCGCCGCAAATGCGGGAGTTGAAGTCAGTGATCCCGAAAGGATACCCACAACCATGGCTGTAAATTCCTGATTTGTAAGATCTGTAAAGTTTCTTCCTACAAGAATACATCCAAGTGTTGCAAGTCCGCCAACAACTGAAATGGCAAGACCGAGAACTACATATGATTTAAAATTCTTTTTCATATTTGCAAAAAATCCCGGACCTGCAATAAATCCGACAGATGTTACAAACAGAATAAGTCCTAAATTTTCCACTACCTTTAATGCCTCTGACACGAACGATGTGCCTGCAGAGCCAACTGTAAGCTGAGCGGCAAGTGTTTCATAGAAGAAGCAACCGAAAACAAGGGCAACTATAAATGTTCCCGCTGTTCCAAGGGACACACCCTTGATGGTGATGCGTCCGAGCAAATATCCAAGACCTGCTACGGCAAAAACGGAGAACATCAAAAATGCTATGGCCTTCACCGAAAGAAGTCCGCCAAAAAGTTCCATAATATTACCTCTCTTGATGTTATATTTTTACAACCGCTATATTATACTCTATAAAACCGATTTTGTCAAGTAAAAAAACAACCCTTAAACAAATTTTAGGGGAAATAAGTCTAATTTTGAAATGCCCAAAACGACCTATTTCCCTCTATTTATAATTGTTTTATAATTATTTTGTCTTAACCCTTATTTCCCTCAAACACAGGGTTGCCGTGTCTGTATACGGGAAGAAGCTGGGGTGAAAGCTTTCCTGTATCAACGCCTGCCTCTTCAAGCTCTTTCTCAAACTTATCCACATGATCGAGTGTGAGAACAGCTTCACTGTTGTCTATGCCCTCGGAATATGTAGCCGCATTACGTCCTGCACTGCGTCCGAACACGATGATATCAAGCAGTGAGTTACCCATAAGTCTGTTTCTTCCGTGGATTCCTCCAACAGCCTCCCCCGCAACATAAAGTCCGGGAATATTCTCAACCATACCGTCGGTCATGATGTCAAGTCCGCCGTTCTGATAGTGAAGTGTGGGGTAAACAAGGATGGGCTCTTTTCTGATGTCAATTCCGTATTTCTCAAACATACGAAGCATTGCGGGG
>SVUF01000018.1 GCA_015063395.1 Oscillospiraceae bacterium | reverse complement strand
CCTCTTGAATTTGATGGATATGATGACGTTAAGGCGGGAATTGTAAGCTGGCCCATGTCGGTAATAAGGCTTACTTCCAAAAACAGAAAGTCAGTTTCCGCTCTTGCATGTAAGATCCTTGATGCTTGGAGAGGGTATACCGATGAAGCGGCGTACATTTACGCAAACACCGACGGTGAGCCTCACAACACCATTACACCCATAGCAAGACGGCGCGGCGAGGAATACGAGCTTGACCTTGTGCTTCGCAACAATATTACTACAGACGAATGTCCCATGGGACTGTATCACCCCCACGCACAGTACCATCACATCAAGAAGGAAAATATCGGACTTATTGAGGTAATGGGACTTGCTGTGCTTCCTGCAAGACTTAAGGGTGAGATCGAGCTTATGAAGAAATACATTCTTTCGGGCTGTCTTGATGAAAACAAGAAGGGCATTGAAAGCCATCTTGAATGGATCGGGGAGTTCCTGCCCATGTATGCCGATATAAATGCTGATAATATTGACGGCATTATAAAGGAAGAGATCGGAAAGGTATTTGTAAAGGTCCTTGAATGTGCGGGAGTATTCAAATACAGCGAAGAAGGGGACAAGCATTTTGTAAAATTTGCAAGATCCGTTGGAGCAAGATAAAAGATCTGAAGCTAAGACCAATAAAGAAAAGTCCGTGTGAGCTTATTCCGCGGACTTTTATGTTTAAGAATTTGATTATTTCTTTTTTGATTTATTTGAAATTTACCCTTGGCGGATAAAATAGGATACGGAAAATAAATTTGTCAAGTGTACTTGATATAAAAAATAAAATGTGATAGAATTTAGGAAAACAGAAGACTAAGAGGAAGCTATGCTGAAAAAAACAAAGAGGTTACTTATAAAATATAATAGATTTATAATTACAGGATTGCTTGTAGCATTGCAGCTTGTATGGATGACGGTGTTTTATTTGTCCGCAATGGCAAATAATATATACATCACCACAGCCATCAGGGTGGTCTCTCTGTTTTTTATAATCTATATACTCAACAACAAGGATTCGCCGTCATTTAAGCTGCCGTGGTGCTTGCTTATTGCCATTGTCCCCTTTTTCGGAATACTGCTGTACTTTCTTTTCGGAAACGGAAACCCTACAAGAAAAATGCGCAAGAAAATAAAGGAAGCAAAGTATTCCATTCCCGATGGATATATACAGGCACTTAGGGAAGAATCCATCATTGCAACACAAAGTATACAAAACGAAAGGGACAGGCAGACTGACAATTATCTTGTAAACAGCTGTGCCATGCCCGCCTTCAGAAACGGAGGACTTAAGTATTTTTCCACGGGAGAGGATATGTTCAGGGATATGATGCCCGTTCTGCGTTCTGCGGAAAAATTTATCTTTCTTGAGTTTTTTATAATTGAAGAAAGTAAAATGTGGAGTGAGATCCTTGAAGCTCTTCTTGAAAGGGCGGAAAAGGGCGTGGACGTCAGAATTATTTATGATGATTTCGGAAGCATGGCGGCAGTTCCGAAAAACTACCACAAGACCCTTGAAAAGCTCCACAAAAACATAAGATGTATAAAGTTCAATCAGGTATTGCCCTTTTCATATTTTTCGGCAAACTGCAGAGATCACCGCAAGATCGCAGTGATTGACGGAAAGTATGCCTACACAGGAGGGCTTAATATTGCTGACAGATATATAAATCTGACCTCTCCCTACGGTTATTGGAAGGATGGAGGGGTGCGAATTGACGGATATGCCGCCGACAGCTTTACTCTTATGTTTTCGCGTATGTGGAATGCCTTCAGAGAGGACAAGATCGACACCTCGGGAATCATTGGAATTGCAAACAACAGTAAGTATTCAAGGGGAGTTGTTCACCCATACTGCGACATGCCCCATGACAGACAGGAGATCACGGAAAATATACTCATTGACATGATCACAAGGGCAAAGGACCGCATATATATTTTCGCCCCCTATCTGATAATCGGCTATGAGCTGAGGATCGTTTTATGCAATGCCGCAAAAAGAGGGGTCGATGTAAAGATCATAACTCCCGGAATTCCCGACAAGAAGATCGTTCACAGACTTTCCCGTGCAAACTACAGAACCTTGATGGAGTCGGGCATAGAGATATACAGATACACCCCCGGATTTATACACTCAAAGGTGTATCTGACCGACAGCGACACCGCCCTTGTTTCCACGGCGAATATGGATTACCGAAGCTTGTATCTGCTGTACGAATGCGGGGTATATCTTAAGGATGTTCCCGAGATTGCCGATATCGAAAAGGATATGAACCATACCCTCGGTGTTTCAGAAAGGGTGGAGCTTGACGATCTTGACCGAGACGGACTGTTCACAAGACTTTTCGATTCGGTTCTCAGGGCATTTGAAACTTTATTTTAAGGGCATTGACAGGAGCACCTGCCCAAATCTTTGAATGTCGCAGGGGGTATTGAAGTACCCTGCGGAAAGACGCAGACTTCCGCCGAATTCCAAAAAGGAGCCAATGCTTTGGTGGGCTGTGGGCGCACAGTGCAGACCTGCCCGAAGGCAGATGCCAAAGCTGTCAAAATATTCAGCGGCTCTTTCGGGGGATATTCCCCTTAGGTTGAAGCTGACGATGCCGCCCTCAAGATCGGGACGGTAGATCACCGCTTCCTTGCGGGAGCTTATAATTTGCTTTGCAAGATTGCCGAGAAGGATCTCCTTTTCGGCAATTTTTTTAATGCCGATGGAGCTGACAAGACGGATACCCGCCTCAAGTCCCATTGCCAATGGGGCGCTGAGTGTACCTGCTTCAAGATGCTCGGGATATACCTCGGGCATCTCGGGGCTTTCGGAATCTATCCCCGCCCCTCCTGTGATCAGCGCATCGCTTCCTTTTTCAAGCTCCTTGAATTTTTCGGAAACAATGAGAAGCCCGATGCCCGCCGGAGCAAAAAGACCCTTGTGTCCTGAAATACATAGGGCGTCAATGCCCCAATCGTCAAAAAATATGGGAACATGCCCTGCGCTTTGAGCGCCGTCCACTACAAGACAAGCACCGTTTTCTCTGCATATCTTACCGATCTTTTCGAGGGGCAGGATTCGGGAGCATATATTTGAAGCATGGGGAAGTACAACTACACTTGCTTTTTTTCGCTTGATGCCATCTTCAATGGACTGAAGAACAGCGCTGTCGTCCAAAAGTGCATCAAAGGTGAATATCTTGATGTCTCGGGTCTTTTCAAGACAAAGAAGCACCCGTCTTACTGCATTGTGCTCAATGTTTGAGCAAAGCACCCTTTGCCCCTGCCTTAAAATTGACTTCAAGGCAATATTGAGGGCGTGAGTGGTGTTTCCCGTCACGATCACGTTTTCCTCCCGGGAGGTTTGGAAAAAATCCGCTGCCGCAAGACGCATGGAGAATATCGCTCTTGAAGCATCTTTGGAAACACTGTGACCCCCTCTGCCGGGGTTGCCCGAATAATTATAAAGCCCCATAAGAGTCTTTTGGATCACGGCTTGTGGCTTTGGAAATGATGTTGCCGCATTGTCAAGATATATCCTGTTTTGGAAATTACCGCCTTTCAAAATACCACTCCTTGCCTATGCCATTACTTTTCCGATTTCAATTCCGTTGCTTTTTAGGATCGCAAGGGCAGTGTTTACCATGTTACAGGACAGTGAAAGCCCATATTTACAGCCGCCGCTTTCCTTGCCCTCTGTTTTTACTACCTTACAGCCGATCCCGTTTTTTTTCAATAATGTCTCGCCCTTGAAGGCGTAGGTTATTGATCTTACAGTTATTATACAGCCATACATTTTAGTCACCAAGGTTTTAGGGTTTGCAAAAATACTATAGGATCTTTGATCCTGTTAGTATTATATTCCATCCCTTTGTCTGTGTGAAAATCTGAATAAAAATAAAAACGGCGCAGTACTTGATTTTTTCATAATATATGTGTATAATGGTGGGAGAAATCATACAGGAGCAGAAAAATGGAAAAAATTAAACTTGACAGAATTAATGAGCTTGCAAAAAAATCCAAGACTGTTGGCTTGACCGAGGAGGAAAAAGCTGAGCAGGCGGAGCTGAGAGCCCAGTATATTGCGGAATTCCGCGCACAGTTTACGGGAATACTTGACAACACTTATATCCAGCGTCCCGATGGTACAAAGGAAAGCGTAAAGGAAAAAAGAGATAGAAAGAAATAAAAGTATATAACGTCAATTTGTGAGTGTATAACGTCAATTATGTGCTAAATTTACAAAAAAACAAGTTGATATTCGGTGGATCGAAGGTTAAAATTTAGTTGAAAACCACAAATTAATATGTTATAATTAGTCGGGGAGTCTATTCAAGACTCACCCGACATCTTTTTTTGGAGGAAAATACAATGAAAAAGAGAATTTCGATCTGTATGTCCGTTGTGGCAATAGCCATTGTTTTTGCTATCTGCATGAGCGGAACATTCAGCTTTTCATTTGCGGATGACGATTTTGTGTACATCAGTGACCTGAAGCCCGCAAAAATACAGGTTGGTTGGGGAGAGCTCCATAAGGACGAGGGTCTGGACTCCAATCCCATAAAGATCTGGGACGGCAGCACCGACAAGACATATCAAAAGGGAATCGTTGCCCATGCGGCTTCTGAGGTGTCATATGATATTTCAGGCGAGACCTTTGGCATGTTCAGCGCATATATAGGTGTACATAACGGAACAAACAACGGATTCCCCGATTCGTCAAGCGTAGCCTTTGAGGTACAGGTTGACGGCGTATCGCTTTATAAAAGCGGAACCTTCAAGATGAAGACCGCGGCAGAGCTTATTGAGGTGGAGCTTCCCGACGGAGCCCAGACTCTGACACTCATCACCACCGATGCAGGTGACGGAAATACGGGTGACCACAGCGCATGGGCTGATGCAAAGCTTGTAAGAGGCGAGGTTGACCCCGAAAAAATGGTATCTCTTACAGTTGTGGCAGAGGGCAGTGCAAGTGCAAAGGTTGGCGAAAGCGTAAGCCTTAAGGTTGAGGCTAAAAAATTCAACGGAACATTCTTTAAGCCCTCCAATATCAAGTACGAGGTTGACAATTCCGACATCGCGTCGGTAAGCAGCAAGGGCGTTGTAACCTTGAAGTCTCTTGGATCGGTTGTAGTAACCGTAACTGCAACAGAGGGAGACGCTGTGCTTTCAAAGAAAATAACCATCAGCGCATACGATCCCACACTTGAAAACTCCTGGACAGTGAAATCTCCCGACGGAAAGATCGCTGTTGTTGTGAGGGAGGATATGTTCGGCGCACTTTCATACAGCGTTTTAAAGGAAGGTAAGCTTGTAGTAAAGGAAGGCTCCGATCTTGGTATGACAGCCGAGGAGGCAACATTCTTTGACGGCTTTGTAAAGGTTTCCGAGACAACAAGACTCATTGACGAAACCTACAAGAATTATTCAGGTAAGGAATCCCGGGGACGTAACCATGCAAATGAGCTTACTGTAAGATTCAAGAGAGGGGATTACTATTTTGATCTTATAGTGAGAGCATATGACGAGGGCTTTGCCTTCAGATATGTAATAAGCCCTGTTGACGGCGCTGTTGGCGAAAAGCTTACATTTACAGATGAAAGCTCCAGCTTTGCAATTCCCGAAAAATCCGATATATTTACCATCGTAGTACCGAATCTTACGTCGGTATTCAATCACGAAAACGGATATTCCAGACTTAAGACTGAATCCATCGGTGAAAAGTATCTGGCGTTCCCCATACTTTACAAGACAACTGACAGCAATTGGGTGCTTCTTACCGAGGCAGAGCTTTACGGAGATGCTTATATCGGATCAATGACCCAGGGCGACGGAAACGGTGAATTGAAGTTCACACAGGCGCCCAAGGTGCTTACCGAAAGCGTAGAAAGCCCCTGTCCCTTCACATCTCCTTGGAGAATGGGAATTGTTGGCGATCTTGAAACCATTGTAGAAAGCAATCTTGTTGAAGACGTTTGCGAAAGAACCAAGGACGACTTTTCTTGGGTAGAGCCCGGTGTAACTGCGTGGATGTGGCTTTCCGAGGGCTTCCAGGGACAGAGAAATTATGAGACCATCAAGCTTTATATCGACCTTGCTCATGAAATGGGCTGGAAATATCTGATCCTTGACGAAGGCTGGCAGCCCAACGCTTCCGGCAATACAGGCAAGAGATACGACGGATATTTTGCATGGTTTGATGAAATGGTAGAGTATGCCAACGAAAAGGGCGTAGGGCTCATCGTATGGGTACTTTGCAACGACCTGAACACTCCTGAGGAAAGAGAGATCCTCACAGAGTGGGCGGCAAAGGGAATCAAGGGAATCAAGGCTGACTTCTTTGACTCCGAGGATCCTGTAATGATCCAGAACTACAAGGCGATCTATGAAAAGTGCGTAGAGTGTAAGCTCATTGCCAATATTCACGGCGCAAACAAGCCCACGGGCGAGCGTCAGTATTATCCCAACATCATCAACCGTGAGGCAGTAAACGGCGAGGAATACGGCGGATACTCCACCTCCAACACAACGGTATGGCCTTATACAAGAGGTGTTGTAGGTCCCATGGACTTGACACCCAGATATTATCCTTCATACTCAACACAGACAACAGTGGGTCAGCAGATGGCAATGAATATCGTATTTGAGTGCGGTATTCCCTGTATGGCAAGTACACCCAATGAGTACCTTACAGCTCCCGGATATCTTTTCTACAAGGGACTTCCTTCCTCTTGGGACGAAACGGAATATATTGCAGGTGAGCCCGGAACATACACAGTGCTTGCAAGAAGAAGCGGTGACAGCTGGTATGTCGGAGCCATTACTTCTTCATCTAAGAACGTGACCTTCGAGTTTGACTTCCTTGACGAAGGATACAATTATACAGCCCTCATATTCAATGACGGCAACGGAAAATACGATCTTTTGACCGACAGCAAGGTTGTAAAGCGCGGGGATGAGATCACAATGAGTCTTAAGACTAACGGCGGATTCTCCATAAGACTTATAAGACAGGACGATACAAATGCAATAAAGAGCATTACATCCGACAAGACTGCATATACAATGAAGGCGGGCTCAACACTTGAGCTGCCCGTAAAGATCAGTCCTGCAGATCTTGATTTCACAGATCTTATGTGGACATCCTCCAACACCGATGTTGTAAATGTAACAAGAGGCACAGTTTCAGCAGTAAGAGCGGGAACTGCAACCGTTACTGCACAGTCCTACACATCGGATGCAAAGATCGAGTTTACAATTACAGTTGAAAACGAAGGCGGAGTTGCACTTTCAAAGAATTGGAGCATCTTCAAGCCCGTTGCTTCCGAAAAGTTCGGATACACCGTAAAGAGCGGCGACAATCTTGTTCTCCGTACACTTACAGGTGACATTGGCGGATCCTTCAGAAATGTATTCTATACAGCGGCTCCCGAGGGTGATTTTGAGGTGGTTATAAAGGTAGGCGGCTTCCTCAATGACCTTATGCAGACAGGCGGAATCGTGCTGTTCAGCCCAAGCGACACAACATCTGCAATTGCGGTGGCTAACAGATATTGCGATCCCGACGGCGACAACTACCCGCCCGCAAACTACTTCCAGTTCTATTCTTCAAACAACGGATCATACAGCTACAATACCGAAAGAACCATTTCAATTCCTACAGTACAGCTTAAGCTTGTAGTAAAGAGCGGTGCATGCTACGGTTATTTCAGCTACGACGGCAAGGATTGGAAGAGCATCGGATCAAGCATGAGGATCAAGAGCCTTATGGAAAAGGATGACCTTTCCATCGGTATATATGCATCATCGGGAAGCGGCGGAGATATCGTTGATGTTACGATCGTTGATGTAAAGATCAATTCTGTTTCTGTTCCCGTGCTTGTTGTTGACGGTGTTGAGCCCACTCCTGCGGTGACACCCGATCCTACAGTAACGCCCGATCCTACAGTAACTCCCGATGTTACTCCCGACACAACACCCGAACCCACAGTAAAACCCGATACAACCCCCACACCCGATGAAACAAATACTCCTGCGGCTACCGAGACACCCGACACGTCAGCGGACGGTAAATCCTCGGTAACTCCCATTATAATTGCAGTAGTTGCCATTGTGGTATGCTTGGCAGTTGCGGCATATTTGCTTGTGATCAAAAATAAAAAGAAGTAATTGAGTTTCATTGAAGGCTTGTTCAAGCCTTGGAAAAGCAAAAGCCTATCTCAAAACCGAGATAGGCTTTTTGCCAAGTATTTTGAAATTACACCCACTAATTCCGGACAAGTGAGTTTTTTACACGGTAATTCCGTAAAGGTCAAACGATGTCGTTGTGGTCGGAAAGAAGGGTGAGGGCTTGGTATTCCTCGTAACGACGGTGCTTGCGGCGAAGCTCCTTTCTTTTTTGGTTAAGGATGACCTCATCTGCCATAACATAAATAACAACCATTGAAACAAGAGCAACTGCTAACATATCTGAAATCTCCTTTAATTAATAAATTTGAGCCAAGGCTCATTTGTTTTTACGACCTTATTATACAAATACCGCTGTACTGAATTTGGGACAATCAAAATCAATAATAAAAAAGAGGATAAATATGAGTGACATTTCCGAAAGAAAGAAAAGACCGATCTGCTTGTACAATATTTTAAGGAAGCATACCGATGAGGACAATTCCCTGACCATGTCCCAGATATTGACAAGACTGTATGAGGATTACGGCATTGACGCCGAAAGAAAAAGCATATACGATGACATAGAGACTCTTGTTGCTCTGGGGGCTGACATTGAGCTGACCAAGGGGAAAAGCTCGGGATACAGGCTTCTTTCCCGTGAGTTTGAGCTTTCACAGCTGAAGCTTCTTGTGGATACCGTACAGTCATCAAAATTCCTTACAGAAGAAAAAAGCCGTGAGCTGATTGAAAAAATATCCTCCCTTGCTTCAAAGCATCAAGGAGCGGAGCTGAAGCGCCATGTATATATTTCGGGCAGAGCAAAAACGGAAAACAAGGAAATCTACTATAACATTGACCTTATAAACCGCGCCATTAATGAAAAAAAGCAGATACGCTTCAGATATTTCAATTGGAACGAGAAAAAGGAAAAGGTGTTCCGACGGGGCGGCGGCTACTATGTTCTCTCACCTTGGGAAATGACTGTAAGTGAGGAAAAGTACTATCTTATAGCTTATGATTCCGAAAACGAGACCTTCAAGCATTTCAGAGTGGACAAAATGACGGGATGCGAAATTGTGGACGCGCTGTCGGAATGCTGCGGCAAGGATCATGACAGCGATCTTGGAGAATATACAAACCGTATGTTCGGAATGTTCGGTTCGGGAAAAAACGAGCTTGTGGTGATGAGGACGCCTGCCGATCTTGCAGGAGTCATAATTGACCGCTTTGGCATGGGAGTCAGCATGATTCCTACGGGCGACGGATATTTCAATGCCGCTGTGAAGGTGTGCATCAGCAGACAGTTTTACGGTTGGCTTTTCGGACTTTCGGGAGAAATCAAAATCGAGTCCCCCGAATATGTAAAAAATGAATACGAGGAAATGCTGAGGGGTGCATTGGAAAAGCAGAAAAATTAGTTTATTTTATAGCCCTTATTTGTAAATATTTGTTTTTTGTTGCAATTCCGCCTCTGATATGTCTTTCCGCTCGGTTGATGTCAAGCACCTCACGTACAAGGGGACATAGCTCCGGGGCAACGGATGGAAGCTTTTCGCTGATGTCCTTGTGTAAGGTTGATTTGCTGACTCCAATGTGTGCTGCAGCTGCTCTGATGGTAGCCTTTTGTTCGATGATGTAAAGGGCGGCTTTCTTTGCTCTTGCGCCGTATTCTGAAATTTCCGCCATGTGACCTCCATATGCTTTTGTCGGCTGTGCCGTTTTTTCAATGTATATGAGGCGGTGTTCGGTTTTATTACGAATAAAATGTAAAATTCAGGAAATAATTAAAGCGTATCCCCGTAAGGATACGCTTTTTGTGTGAATTTTTATAAATATAAAGGAGATGCGATATGGAAGGAAGAAAAATGCACTATAAGGACTATGCAGAGGAAAGAGCAAAAAAATCAAATATATTGACGGACTGTATAAGAGCTTTTATTGTTGGAGGCGCGATCTGTACTCTCGGTCAGCTTTTCCATGATTTTTATGTCCAAATGGGTTTGACGGAAAAGGAATCAGGTACACTTGTATCGGTTACTCTGATTTTCTTGACAGCTCTTTTAACAGGACTCGGTGTGTTTGATAATATTGCCAAGGTGGGCGGAGCAGGAACTCTTGTGCCAATTACAGGCTTTGCAAATTCTGTGGTTTCCCCTGCAATCGATAATAAAGCCGAGGGCATGATCTTGGGTCTTGGCGCGAAAATCTTTATAATCGCAGGCCCCGTGATCCTCTACGGCACGTTGGCATCGGTGGTTTATGGCGTGATCTATTGGTTGATGCAGGTGGTATAGAGCCATATTGTTAAATAAAATCGACAGCGGGATGTCCTCACTGTCGATTTTTGTGTTCAAGCTGTAACTTTATACGATCCCAATTGCCACCTCTACCGCAAGAGCAACGATTACAACCAGTGCAGAAATAATAAAGCCGTGTATCATAGGGCGAATACCCGATTTTTTCATGTTTGAAAATGAGGTGTTCAATCCTATGGCAGCCAGAGCGCAAACCATCAAAAATTTACTTACGCTTTTCGTTCTTGATACAATATCGGCAGGAATGGACAGAATACTTGCAACAATGGACATGGCAAGGAAGCCGAGAATGAACCAAGGGAAAATTTTCAAAACATTGAATTTTGCTTTCATTTCAGAACCGTTCAGACTGTTTGCAAGAGCTTCTTTCCGTTTAAGCCGAAGCTGAATGAATGCGAATGTAATTACGGTGGGAATAATGGCAAGGGTTCTTGTGAGCTTTACCATGGTGGCAAAGTCACCGGCGCCTTCTGAAAAAGCATATCCCGTTGCCACAACGGAGGATGTGTCATTGACCGCAGTACCTGCCCAAATACCAAATGCTTGATCCGACATTCCCATGGCGCGTCCCATAATGGGAAACAGTACGATCATAGCCATATCAAAGAGAAAGGTGGCTGACATGGCGTAGGCAACGTCGTTGTCGTCCGCTTCAATGGTAGGGGCAATTGCCGCAATTGCAGAGCCGCCGCATATACCCGTACCTGCTGATATAAGGTTTGAAAGCTTCCAATTGAGCCCCAACGCCTTGCCGATAAAATAACCGCCGCCAAAGCAGGTGAGCAGAGTGAATATCATAACGGTAAGTGACATCTTACCTACGTTCAGAACGGTTGTAATGTTGAGGGATAAGCCCAAAAGAATAATGGCAAGCTTCAAGACCTTCTTGGAGGTAAATTTAAGTCCCGATGCAAAGATCTTAGTGTTCCTTAAAAAGTGGTTAAGCACCATGCCGATGAACATGGCAATAACGGCAGAGCCAATAAGATGAATGGGAATCAAGCTTTCGATCAAACAGGCAAGAAGGGCAACGGAAGCTGACAAGAGTATTCCCGGAAATAATTTTAAAATTTTCATATGTAATGTCTCCAATCTTTAATATTGCACTTGATTATACTACATTTTTGTGATAAAATCAAATTATCATTTGTTATCGTGTGATAACGAGAAATAATGAGATAATTGGAGGAGTTTATGTTAGATTACAGAGCGCTTACGTTCCTTGCGCTATATGATGAAATGAATTACCGCAGAACAGCTGAAAAGCTGAATATGACTCAGCCGGGTGTTACACAGCATATTCATTATTTGGAAAGCTACTATGGTGTAAAGCTGTTTGTATATGACGGTCATACACTTCACAGAACAAAAAATGCCCAGCGTCTGAAGCGTTATTTTGATAGCGTGAAAGCCGAGGAGGCGGATATCCGAGAGAGCTTTGTTCCATCGGACGCCATACATATGACTCTTGGCGCAACAAAGACCATCGGTGAATTTGTAATCGTGCCGAATATTCGTGAATTTTTGCAATCTCCAAATCATACGCTGAGCCTGATCGTTGATAATACGGAGGTTCTTTTACATATGCTTGAAAAAGCAGAGATAGACTTTGCGATCATTGAGGGAGTATTTGATAAGTCAAAATACGGATATCATCTGTATAAAAAGGAGCAGTTTGTTGGCATATGTGCAAAAAGCCATCCTTTTGCAAACAGAACTGTTACACTTGAGGAGATTTTTCGGGAGGATATCGTTGTGAGGGAGAGGCTTTCGGGAACGAGAACTCTGCTTTATAACGCAATTACCGACCGTGGATTTTCTCTTGATAATTTCAAACGATGCGTTTCTGTCAGTAATTTTTCCGTAATTTGCGATCTTGTAGCCAATAATGGAAGCATAACATTTGCATATGAGCCAATAGCCCGTTGCCGCAATGACCTTGCAACCTTTACTGTAACGGATATGCAGATCAGCGGAGAGTTTAACTTTGTCTACTGTAATGAACGGATCGCAAGACAGAAGATAGAGCTTATATTTAAATAGGCTGTAAAAAAATTGGGCACCGTCCGAAAAACCACGAAGCTTTAAAAAAGCTTTACGGTTTTCAAGCAGTGCCCCATAATAATATTGTTTAATTTTCGGGAATATTGTAATGCTCGTCATCGCCGTGAACGAATTTCATTGAAGGGTCGGAGCTTTGCTTTCCCAAAAGGGACTCAAGCACCAGAAGGGATTCTGCGGGATCGGAAGTTTTATATCTTAAGTGGAGCACGTCGCCTTCCTCAAGGGAAGAGTGGTGGAGCTCCTTTTTATCAACGGAAAGAACAACACAGGTTGGGGGCCAAAGAATATCACGGATCTCCTGACCGATTACAAAGGCGTGTTCTTCCACCTTCATGCGTACATCGGCAACATAGAATTTCTTGCCCTTGGCGGCATTTTCAATTTTGCTTTCAATGATTACGTCGGAGATGTCGGTAATTCCCGAAAGCTCTACGACTATATAAGCAAAAGCGGCGCCCAAGGCTATCGGAATGATATTGGAAAGCCCCGAAAGAGCCTCAATGGAGAAGGTGATGGCTATGAGGGGGATTCTTGAAGAAGCGGCAAGGAAGGATGCCATTCCAATGACCACCAAAATTACTTCATATTCCTCGGGGACAAGACCTGTAAATGCAAGGATATCAGCGGAGATCTTACCTGTAAGCGCTCCAAATGCAAGGGAAGGAACAAAGATGCCCCCTGTAATGCCTGCGTTGTTTGCAAAAAGAAGAAGCAGTGCGCGGACAAGGAGGGAAAGAAGGAGCAAATACATGGGGAAGCGGTGACCTTCAATTATGCTGTCGATAAGGCTGTGCCCCGAGTGTGTAAACTCCGATGCAAAGAATCCTAAAATTCCGACGGTTACAAAAACAGAAACGATCTTTACAAGGGAGGGGCATTTTTTTAGGGTGACATTAAGAAATTTATTAATGATCTTATAAAGCTGAGTGAATCCTAAAGCAACGAAGCCTGTGATGATGCCTACAGCCATGGCAACGGGAAGATACTTCATTGGGAGTACACTTGAAATTGTGAAATGGAAAAGCCTTGTGTTGAAATCAAAGCAAGCTCCGAGAAGCTCCATTGTCACAGCGGATGAAAGGGTCGCGGTTGCGGTCGACATAAAGATCAGGGGAGAAAAGCGGCGGTGGATCTCTTCGATATAGAAAAGAAGACCGCTGATGGGAGCGCCCGTTGCGGCGGCAAAGCCTGCACAGGCACCGCCCGTCATAATATACTTGTCCCAAGCTTTATTTTTTTTGGCAAGGATATTTACGGTTCCCTTACCGACAGCACATCCCATTTGAACGCTTGGTCCCTCGTTTCCAAGGGGAATTCCTGCAAAAAATGTTACAAGAGCCGACGAGAATACTCCAAAGGCACTTGCCACCCAATTGATCGGAACAAAGCCGCGGATGATCGTAATGGCGCTGGGAATTCCGCCCCCCTTTGCATCGGGAGCGATTTTGAGAATAAAATATGAGAGAAGACCCAAAACGGCAAGTCCCAAAATAAAGGGTACAAGAAGCAAGGGCTTTTGTCTTACAAGGGCATAAAGATCCCCTGAAAGAGCGATTATATAGGAAGCGGCGATCTTGAAGGCAAAGATCAGGAGCCCCGTTGTGATGCCTGTCAGTGCTGAAAGCAGAAAACAGGGTATCAGCTTATTTTTAATTTTACTTATTTTATTTTTCATTGGAGTACCTCATAGGGTTTAGTTATCATCCTGATATTTAGGAGTGATCTTATAAAAGTCAAGAACGGGAAGGAGAACAAGGGCGGTGAGACCTGCTGTAAAGCCGCCGTTGTAAAGAACGAAGCCTCCGTGCATTTGGGCTGTGGAGGTACAGATGATCGCGCTGAGAAATCCTGCAAGAACACCGATCTTGAAGCCGTATTTACCTGCAAATGGGCAAAGACCCGTTGCAAAGGCAAGTCCGTTTATATAGCTTTGAGTTGAGAGTGTCCACGGAATCGGAATGTTGATCACGGTGCAAAGTATGCATACAACAAGGGAAAGGGATGCATAGCCTACAACGATGGGTGCGACGGTTCGCGGCATCTGACCGTCGGCTGAAAAGGTAAGAGCGGCAAACACAACTCCTGCAGTTGCTCCCGTAAAGCCCACACCCTTGGGTAAAAATGAGAAGAATTCGGGAAGCACGAAAATTACATTCAGATAAGCAAGAATAAAAAGACCGTAAACTCCGATGTTGATAAGACAAACGGGCATTCCGAATTTGTCAAGAAAGTCGGTGCCGTAGCCCGTGCTGTGAAGAAGCTGACGGTATCCGCGGAAGCTGCCGTTGTTCAGCAAAAATCCCATAAATAAGGTGGAAACGAATAAAAACAGAAAGAAGATGTTCATAAATCCGCGGTAGGCATAGGTCATTGAATAATACTCGGGGTTGTGGATCACGATGGTGTCGGGAGTATCAATGCCAAGGGATTTATAAAGAAAGGAGTGAAGGAATATGCCGAGAATTCCAATGGCAAGTCCTGCCTTATACATATTATATCCCCTGTGCATTGCGGTAGTACCCGGAAGAAGAGCTGGAACAACAAAGCCTGTTGCAAGACCGAAAAATACGGCAAGAACAATTCCAAGCCATGTGATCTTGGGGTTTGCATGATCAAAGCCGGAGTCAAGGGTATAGCGGAATACAAAGTCACTGATGAAGGGACCGAGGGCTGTTGAGAAAAGCGCCACGTGGATGTTGTCGCGGAAATGCTTCTTCATCACCTTGCAATAGATAAATACACCGATGATGCTTGGCCACATGTTGATAAAGTTCAAACCGTAAAAACCGTGGGCAACAACAAGCATATAAGCGGCGAAGGAGGTGGCATTGATTCTGACAACACTGAGATTTATAAGGATATTTGCGGCAATTCCGCAGATGGCAGCATTGAAGAGTGTGCTTCCAAGACAGCCGAGGGCGAAATAATCCGTAACGAGCTTGGAAGGGGAGGTGAAGATGGTGAAAAGATTGTGCCAAAAATTATCCTCGCCTGTAACAAGCACTGCGATTGGAGAGGCAACAAGAAGAACAAGACTCAAATAAATTGTGTAAAAATTTATGATCTTGTTGGCGTTTTCTCTGTGATGCTCGCTGGCGTCATAAGCGGAAATGTGCTTTCTGTGAGCTTTGTGACGAAACATAGATGGAAAATGTCCTTTCCTTAAAAGATTATATATAAATATTGAAGATAGCTTATAACAAAGCAAAATACAATTCAAAATCATAGCACTTTATAAAGGAATAATCAAGAGCTTTCGGGCATTTTTTTGACAAATTTCTTTTTTCGTAAAAAATGAGGGAATTCGGGGCTTTTCGTTTGATATTTTTGTATAATTATTCTTTCGATTTTTTAAAATAAAAACATAGAGTTTGGTTGACAAAACATTTTTTTGGGTATATAATGTAGTTTGGGGGTGTAATATCAGAACATGAAAAAGTATAAACCATATGTAAAAAAATATCTTCCTTTTTTTATTTTCGGACCGTTTTTTATGGTTATCGAAGCATGCGGTGAATTTATACTGCCGTTTCTCAACAAGGACATTATAGATAACGGAGCGGCAAAGGGAGATGTTGATTATATTTTAAGCCGAGGAATACTCATGGCGGTAATTGCTGTAATAATGCTGATTACGGGAATTCTGGGCGCATATTTTACAGTAAGAGCGTCATCGAATCTTGCCAAGGAGATTAGAAGAGATACATTTTATAAGATCCAGACGTTTTCATTTTCTGATATTGACAGATTTTCCACAGGTTCGCTTATAACAAGAATTACAAACGATATAACCCAAGTGCAGACGTTTACCCAATCTCTGCTTCGCGGATGCTTCCGAAGCCCCATTATGATCGTGGGAGCGCTGATCATGTCATTTGCGCTGAGCCCCTCCCTTGCGGTGGTGATACTTGCAATCGTTCCCATTCTTGCCATAACAACATATCTTATAATCAAAAAGGCGTCACCTGCGTATACGGAAATGCAGGAAAGCCTTGACGGCGTTAATACGGGTATCAAGGAAGCCATTACAAATGAAAAGGTGATCAAATCCTTTGTGAGAGAGGATCATGAAAAAAGCAAGTTTTCGGTGCTTAATGAAAAGCTTCGTAAAAAGAGCATAAACGCGCTGAAAATGATGGTGCTTCTTCAGCCCATATCCGCTCTTTCTGTGAACATAGCCACTCTTGCTGTAGTATGGTTGGCAGGAGAGCAGATCATGGTTGGAGACATGGAGGTGGGAACACTTACCGCTTTCATTACATATCTTTCCCAAGTGCTGACATCTTTGAACTTCATGTCCAACATTTTCCTTCAGGGAACACGTGCCGCGGCATCGGACAAGCGCATCAGCGAGGTTCTTGACACTGAACCCGACATCAAAAATGCCCATGAGCTGAAGCTCATCAGTGATGAAGGCGAAGAAATTATAAGATTCAGCGATGTTTGCTTTAAATATTTTAAGAACAATAGAAAATATACACTTGAAAATATCAGTTTTTCCGTAAATAAAGGCGAGCTTGTGGGTATCATCGGTTCCACGGGCTCGGGCAAGACCACTCTTGTATCAATGATCCCAAGACTGTATGATGTTGACGAGGGTCGGGTGCTTTACAGAGGGGTTGATGTAAGGGACATGGACGTTGACGAGCTTAGAAAAAGAATTTCGTTGGTGCTTCAGAAGAATACCCTGTTTTTAGGATCGGTTGAGGAAAATCTCCGCTGGGGCAAGGAGAACGCCTCAATGGACGAGCTGATATTTGCATCAACCATTGCCGATGCTCACGGATTTGTAAGCGCAATGCCAAAGGGCTATTCCTCAGAGGTCGAGCAGGGCGGCGCAAATCTTTCGGGAGGTCAAAGACAGAGGCTTTGTATTGCCAGAGGAATTTTGAAAAATCCCGAGGTGCTGATACTTGATGATTCCACAAGTGCAGTTGACACTGCCACGGATGCAAGAATTCGGAAGGCGTTCAGAGAAAAGCTTCCCGAGATGACAAAAATAATAATCGCCCAGCGCATATCGTCGGTAATAGACGCGGACAAGATCATCGTGCTTGATTCTGGCAGACTTGTGGGAGTTGGAACTCACAAGGAGCTTATGAGAAGCTGTGAGGAGTACCGCGAGATCTACTATTCACAGAAGGAAAGGCAGGGTGATGAGGAATGACTGCGGAGCAGAAGAAAAGACTTGATGAAAAGTATTCGTATTCCAATGAAGCTACGGGCAAAAAGGAAATGAATATAACGGGGCGCGCAGATCGTTCAAAGGCTCTTGGTGCAACGGGAAAGCCCAAGAATATGGGAAAAACCGTAAAGAGACTTGCTTCATATCTGAAAAAAGAAAAAAAGACCATCGTTTTTGCGGTGATCTCTGCCCTTATCCATACAATTACAAGCCTTGCGGCATCGTATATGTTAAGACCGATAATCAATAAGTACATATTTTTTGATGAAACGGGAGCTGACTATGGCCCAAGGCTATTGGGACTGCTTTCGGGAATACTTGTACTTGCGGTCCTTTACGGAGCGTCGGTGCTGAGCCATTGGATTCAGCAAAGACTGATGCTCAGCGCATCTCAAAGCGCACTTGAAAGAATGAGAAACGAGCTTTTTGCAAAGCTTCAAGGTCTTCCTGTAAAGTATTTTGATCAAAACTCCACGGGAGACATTATGTCAAGATTTACAAATGACGTGGATGCAGTGGGAGAAATGCTGAATACCACTCTTATACAGATAATATCGGGTGCGCTTACCGTTGTCGGTACGGTGATACTGATGGTGTATACCAACCCCATACTCGGTCTTATCACCGTTGTGGCAACTCCCATACTCACTCTTCTTTCCAAGCAGATAATCAAAAAGGGAAGATCGGCATATTCACGTCAGCAAAAATGCCTTGGAGCTGTCAACGGCTTTTCCGAGGAGATGATCTCGGGTCAAAAGGTAGTAAAGGTATTTTCCCATGAAAAGACTGCAAGGGAGGAATTTGATTATCTCAATGACGGTCTTTGCGAGGCGCAGATCAAGGCGCAGTTCCGTTCGGGAATCATGGGACCTGTGACCCATCAGCTTTGCAATCTTATATATGCTCTTGTTGCAAGTGTGGGCGGTATAATGATTGCGGGAGGACAGTTTGATATCGGAGGACTGACGGTTTCTCTCAACTATACAAGACAGTTCAACAGACCGATAAACGAGATATCAATGCAGATGAATACCGTTTTCTCCGCAATTGCGGGAGCGGAAAGAGTGTTTGAGGTCATGGACGCAGAGGAGGAAAAATCCCTTGGAGATGAGCTTCGTCCCGAGAAGATCACAGGACATGTGATACTCAAAAACGTAAGCTTTGGATATACCCCCGAAAAGACTGTGCTTCACGATATATCCCTGTATGCAAAGCCCGGTCAGAAGATCGCTTTTGTGGGATCAACGGGAGCGGGAAAGACCACGGTGACAAATCTTTTGTCCAGATTTTACGATATAGAAAAGGGCGAGATCACCATTGACGGAATACCAATTGAGAAAATTGACAGATCCGTGCTTCGAAAAAACGTTGCAATGGTGCTTCAGGAGGTCCATCTTTTTACGGGAACTGTAATGGAGAACATCAGATACGGCAGACTTGATGCCACTGATGAGGAGGTCATTGAGGCTGCAAAGGCGGTCTCAGCTCATCCGTTTATAGAACAGCTTGAGGACGGCTACATGACAGTCCTTGAAAATGACGGGGCAAATCTTTCGGGCGGTCAAAGACAGCTTATAAGCATTGCAAGAGCGGCAATCAGCAAGGCGCCCATTCTGATCCTTGATGAAGCCACAAGCTCCGTTGACACAAGAACGGAAAAGCATATCGAAAAGGGAATGGATGCTCTCATGGAGGACAGAACTACCTTTGTAATTGCCCACAGGCTTTCAACAGTAAGACGGGCAAATGCCATTATGGTGCTTGAAAAGGGCAGGATCATTGAAAGGGGCGACCACGATGAGCTTGTTGCCATGGGCGGAAGATATGCGGATCTTTGCAATGAGATCGTAAAGCTGGATTGATGATTCGGCGGTCAGTTTATAACAAAATAAAGAGGACAACATGACGGAAAAGGAATTACGAAAGCTAACACGAAAGCAATTGCTTGAATTGCTTCTCAAGCAGACCGAAAGAGCCGACTCCCTTGAAGCAGAGCTTGAGGAGGCAAAAAGAAAAATACAGGACAGAAACCTTATGCAAAGCGAGGCGGGATCAATTGCGGCGGCTTCCTTAAAGCTCAACGGAGTGTTTGAAGCGGCAGAGGCGGCAGCAGCCCAGTATCTTGAGAACATCGCAAAGCTCAACGAGGACAGCGAGCTTGCTTATGAAAAAGCCAAGGCGGAAGCAAAGGAAAAGGCGGATGTGCTTGTAAAGGCGGCTGAAAAGCTTTGCTTGGAAGCAGAGGAAAGAGCGCAAAAGGCTCAAAAAAGGCTTGAGGAAATTGAGGAAAGGATCCGTGAGATCCACAATCAGAAAAAGCTCCTTGATGAGATGTTCAAGGATCCGAGCGCCAAGCCCGAGGTGGACATAAATGAAGAATAAAAAAAAGGAGCTGTCCTTTCCCACGGCTGAGCTTGTAAGCGAGGAGCTGAAAAGGGAAAGAAACAAGATCAGATATCGCAGGGTGTTAAAAAGCGCAGTGTATGCCCTTGTAATTGTAGCGGCAGTCGCGGCACTCATTGCCACCTTGATCCTACCCGTACTGCAGATCTCGGGCACAAGCATGGAGCCTACCTTGAAAAACGGGCAGATCGTGGCGCTTGTAAAAACCGCAAACCTTGAAAGAGGGGATCTGTGCGGATTTTCATATTCAAATAAAATACTGATAAAAAGAGTAATAGGTCTTCCCGGGGATGTGATCGTCATTGACGAGGAAGGAACCGTATATGTAAACGGATATGCCTTGAAGGAGCCCTATGTGTCTGAAAAGGGATACGGCGAATGTGACATTGAGTTTCCGTTTACCGTACCTGAAAACGAATATTTTTTGATGGGTGACCAAAGAACCACATCAATCGACAGCCGAAGCTCTGTGATCGGCTGTATTGAAAGGGAACAGATCGTTGGAAAGCTGTTTTTGAGGGTTTGGCCTCTTGCAGATTTTTCACCGCTCTGATCCTGCATCTGAAATATTATATCATTCTCTTTAGTCTATAATCCTAAATCAAAAACACCAAGGAAGGAGGGAGATAGTGACAAGCATAAATATTTCAGAACTTACAAGCTCTCAAGAAAGAGCGAAGCTGTTTCGAAAAAGAATAATTTCAGCCTTGCCGCCCATAGCCCTCATTGTGATCCTTTTGGTGTTCTGGTGGCTGAAGCTTGTGGGAATCACCATGGCGGGCGAAGCCTTTTGCGGAAACCCTGAGCATGTACACGGAGAATCGTGTCGGGAGGCGGTGCTTGTGTGTCCTCTTGATCATGAGCATCTTGAAAACTGCTATGAGGACAAAATGATATGTGAAATAAAGGAGCATGTACACATAGCAACCTGTTATTCCAATATAAATGCGGATCTTGAAACTGCAATTGATTGGGAAGGCTCGATGAAGGATATAAGGCTCGGATGTATAATATCCGAAAACATAGTGCTTGTAGCTGAGTCCCAGATGGGCTATAGGGAAAGCACACTGAACTTCATGATTGGGGACGACGGGGAAAGGCACGGATATACAAGATACGGTCAGTGGTACGGAAATCCCTACGGAGAGTGGTCCACAATGTTCACTTCCTTCTGTCTCAGATATGCGGGAGCAAAGGATCTGCCCATATCCTCGGGAGCGGAGGCACTGCGGATACTGTGGGAAAAGGAGCATATATATCTTGATGCCAACTTCTATAAGCCTGTTTCGGGTGATATCGTTTTCCTTGATACCGACAAAAATGGCAGTGTAAACGCAACTGCGGTCATTACATCGGTTGACGCAGATGGCTTTGAGGCGATACAGGGCAATTGCGATCACATGGTGGACAAGGTATATTATACATATTCCTCGGAATTGATCGCGGGATACGGAACGGTGTCAAGGCTTTCGGTGCTGACGGTGGTGGACAGCATCATTCAAAACGGAGCAGGCACGGAAGCCGAAATAGTCAAGCCTACAATTGCCACTACGGTGAATTATAGTTCTTCGCTGCTAAACAGCTCGACGGCATTTTTGATGTATACGCAGGGCACTGACGGTAAATATTATGCCATTGACGGCTACGGACATGCGGTGGAGATCTTCATCGACGCAAACGGCAATATAACAACCAATATTACACAAACCGACGCTCTTCTTTGGACCTTTACATATTGCGGAACTGAAAACAACAGTCCCACATACTATATTCAGAATATATATTCAACTCGATACCTGCACCCCTATTATGACAATGCCTCATCCCACGGCTCCGTGCTTACGGGCAGATGGGAAAGCGCGGTCATAAATAACGGAAGCGGTGCATGGATCAAGGGCGCCCGTCAGACAAACGGATATGCAATGCTTGTGAACAACTATGAATTTACAGATTCGCCTGTCGGTAGCGCAAGTACCTTATATTTTGCAAAAGCACCCGAAAGATGCGTCCTTTGGTTTGACGGAACGAGTGGGGGACTGCGAAGCCTTCAAGGCTCACCCGATACCGCCTATTTTGTAAACAGCGGTGATGTGATCCGCCTTCCTCTTGAGTGGCAGTCACCGACGAAGTATGAATATAAGCTCAACGGTTGGTATGATGTTGTAAACAGAAAATACTATGCCCCCGGAGCTGAGGTGACGGTTACGGGAAACACGGTGTTCTATGCAGATTGGATCGCCGCCTCATACGATATCGGACAGTTCAACGACAAGACCGTAAATACAGAAAGCACCAATTCCTTTATTACAACAAGGGTGTTTGACTACGGAGCGCTGTTTAATGCTCTGTCATCAAACGTTAGCGTAAATGTTACATCATCGGGACATTCAGAAACGTGGAGCCTTGTACAAAGCGGAAGCTTGAATACCGGGGATCCTACGCTGAACTATATATTCATAGACTACGATGCAGGAGGGGACATTTCATACCCCAACAACCGTGGAAACGGCAACAACGGACAGGACAATGCGACCCCCGGGCTTTATAACGAAAGGCTTGCGGAGTTGCTGTTCGGTGTTGACAATTCCTTTGATCCCGAAACGGGAAATGGCGTTCTCGGAAAGCACTATCTTGGACTTGGAGATTACCTTTTCCGATTTGAAGCTGATCCTGACGGACGGCATTACGGTTATTATTATTACGATTCAAAGTACAACGCCGCCTCGTATAATCAAAGCGAGGGCAGATTCTATGTATATGATTATCTGGAGCGTACTGCCGACACGGCAAGAGACGGCGATTATTCGGACTTCCTGCCGCTGAACTCCCCTTACAAAAACACCAACGGTCACAATATACCCACATATACCTATGGCGGTGAATACGGTGAGTATTCGGACGGAACCATACATTATCAGTATGACTCCAAGCATTCGGGAGGCAACGATGCTGCAGGAAATGTGATCACAAACTATTGGTACGGAATGAGATCCGACTTGAAATTCTTCATTCCCGATGAAATCGGTTCGGGCGGAAACAAGGATATATTCGGAAACGACATGCACTTCCATTTTTCAGGAGATGACGACGTATGGATCCTTGTTGACGGAGTTCTCGTTCTTGACATCGGAGGTATCCACGGAGTTTCCGACGGAGATGTAAATTTCTCAACGGGAGTGATCACCCGAGAGGGACAGGTCATCGGAGATCTTTCCGACTTCAACATTGAACCGGGTGAGCATGTACTTACAATTTATTATCTTGAACGCGGAAGCTCAAGATCAAACTGTGAGATATATTTCAACCTTGCTCCAAGATATGATTTCAAGATCAGAAAAGAGGACGTTCTCACAGGAGATGTTCTCAACGGAGCGGAGTTCTCCGTGTTCATGGACAAGGCGTGTACAATTCCTGCGGAGCTTTGGAACAGCAAAAGCTCCTATGAAAACGGTGATCCCGCCAAAAACGTATTTGTTGTGGAAAACGGTATGGCAAATATGTGGGGTATGACATCGGGCAGGGAATATTATATAAAGGAGACCAAGCCGCCTGACAGGGAGGGCTACAGTCTTTCCGAGGGAATCATTTGTCTGACCCTTGACCACAGGGGCTATGCTTCATATGTCGTTGAGATCCTTGAGGGTGAAAACGGGGCGGTATCTCCGGGATTTACCGTTCACGGCTTGAAGGTGGATATAGAAAAGCAGGAGGCATATGTTGTAGTTACCAACGCGGAGGACTGGGTAAAGGAAGTTACCTCGGTGGAGGTCTCAAAGAAATGGAATGACTCCCGCGATCACAGTGATGATCTTCCCGTATTCTATCTGACTGTCAAGGACCCCGACGGAACTGTAAGAAGGATCAGGCAGATCAAGCTGGGCAAGGACAACGGATGGAAATACACATGGACCAATCTTCCCAAGTATTATGTTGACGGGGAAAACAATATAGTTGATGCCATTGAATATTCTGTTGAAGAGGCATTCTACCCTGGATATACAGCTAATATTAACAAGGTGGACAAAACAGCCTCGGGAGACAAGGAATGGGCAGAGGCATATCAGTTTGAAAACGGTGAGGTCTATGTTCTGAAAACAGCATATGGCTGTCTTTCAACTGCAAGCGAAACCTCTCCGGAGCTTATATGGGTAAATGAGGATACTGCAAAATCTTCACCTGCGGCTCTTTGGCGTGCCACGGTGAACTCTGACGGAAGCGTGGTCTTCACAAACCTTGCGGGGCGCACCCTTCATCTGAGTTATCGCGGAGATGTTACAACAAGTATATTTACAACCGTAACGGACACCTCCCATGTAAATATGAGGTATAAGCAGGTCAGCGGACAGGGTATACGGATCTACCATGAATACAATGAATCATGGAACAATTCCTCCTACTATATCGGAAGCGTTGTTCTTGACTATAACGGAATATATTCTGTTCATGAATCAAGCGGTGTGATCTTCACTCCCATGGTGGAAAAGCAGTCCGAAATAGTCATTTCCGACGGAAGCTTTATATATGAGGTAACCAACACCGAGATACCAAATGACAATCTTACCTCGGTTACGGTAAATAAGCTGTGGGATATGGGTGTTGTAACCTCGGAGCTTTATAAGACATATCAGGTCGAGGTAAAGCTCTATGCCGACGGCTATGATACGGGACGGAGCGGCATTTTAAACATACAAAACGGATGGTCGCTGACCTTTGAGGGACTTCCTCTCAAAAACTCCGCAGGTGACAGGATAACTTACACCGTCAAGGAGGAGTGGAATGAGGACGGATGGGAGATCATCTACGGAGGCATGACCTACTCCGACGGTAAATATACCGAAACAATTACAAACCGCAACAAAGCGGGATATGGCTTTGAGCTTCCCGCAACGGTAGGATACGGATCTCTGCCGTGGACGCTTTGCGGGGCGTCCCTTATGTTATTATCGATCTTTGGCGGATGCATCATGAGGCGTAAGCGTGAAAGGAGGGCAGGATAAAATACCACCTCCATTTGCGGTAAAACAGTATGCGCCGCATATACATCTGCAATTGATAAAAAGAAAAAAGAAAGGAAATCTTACAATGAAAAAATTAGTTTCTCTTTTAACAGCAGTACTTTTAGTTCTTACACTCGTTTCTTCAGTAGTAGTTTTTGCCGAGGACCTTGGATCAATCACCATCAACGGAATCGGTGAGGACGCAAAATACGACATCTACAAGATCCTCGACCTCGAAAGCTACAACACCGCAACAGGCGTTTATTCCTATATGATAAACACAAAGTGGAGCGGATTCTTTGAAACAACAGCAGCACAGGCATATGTTACAGTTGACGAATCGGGCTATGCAACATGGGTTGCAGCTGATAACGACGCAACTGTTGCGGCATTTGCAAAGATTGCTCTTGCATATGCAAAGGACAACGGAATCACTGCCGATAAGTCATCTGAAACTCCCGGTGATTTTGTAGTCACAGGCACAACAGGTAAATTCTCCGACCTTACACTTGGTTACTACCTTGTTGATTCATCAGTTGGTGCTCTTTGCGGACTTACAACAACAAACCCCAATGCTTCCATCAATGCAAAGAACGGAACACCCACAATCGACAAGCAGGTTAAGGAAGACTCCACAGAAAACTGGGGCGACTCCAACACAGCCGATATCGGACAGACAGTTGAGTTCCGTACAACCATCAACGTACATGCAGGTGCGGAAAACTATGTTCTCCACGATAAGATGTCTGCAGGACTTACATTCAAGGGTGTTACAGCTGTTGAACACATCGTTCCCGGCGAAGGCACAACAATAGTTGATCCTGCCGAGTATACAGTAAAGACAACGGGCATCACAGACGGATGCACCTTCGAGGTTGTATTCTCCCAGGATTTCTGCAACTCTCTTGAAACAAACGACAAGGTAATTGTATACTACAATGCAATGCTTAACAGAAATGCGCTGATCTCCAGTGACAACCCCAACGAAGCGTGGCTTGAATACGGTGAAGAAAACTTCTCAACACACGATACAACAAACACACGTACATTCGGATTTGACCTTGTAAAGACGGACTCTCAGAACGTTCTTATTGACGGAGCAGAGTTCAAGATCTACGACGCGGCAACAGGCGGAAGCGAGGTTAAAGTTGTTCTCATGGACGACGGTGAAACATACCGCCGTGCAAGAGAGGATGAAACAGGTGTTTCCATTGTTGTTAAGGACGGTAAGGTAAGAGTTGTTGGATTTGACAACGGTACATACTACCTTGAGGAAACAGTAACTCCTACAGGTTACAACAAGCTTGCCGCTCGTCAGAAGTTCATCATTTCCGATAGCAACCTTGATGCGACCTTCAATGACGGCATCTTCTCCACAGGTTCAGGTGTTCACGTTGTCAACAAGTCAGGATCAATCCTTCCCGAAACAGGCGGAACCGGTACAACTCTCTTCATTGTTATCGGCGGAGCGGTAGTTCTTATGGCAGGCGTGCTTCTGTTCGCAAAGAAGAGAATGTCACAGATCGCTGAATAATTTTTATACGTAAAAATTATTTAACTTATTCATGTAAATTTCCCTGGAGGTCCATTTGAGACCTTCAGGGAAAAATAAATGGTTATAGCCGAAGAGAGCCGAACTCATACGGTTTTGTGTGACAAATATCCGCATCTGCGGCAGATAAAATGCTTGCAATATCTTATATTACTGCGCATTTTCTCTT
>SVUF01000017.1 GCA_015063395.1 Oscillospiraceae bacterium | reverse complement strand
GAGGTCAAGAGAGCAAGACTTACAGAGTATACAACATACCGTCCCAATGCTGAATATCACGAGGGAAGAGGCGTGTGGAGTGTAAAGTGCGATGTGGCACTTCCTTGCGCAACACAGAACGAGCTTGACCTTGAGGATGCAAAGATGCTTGTTGCAAACGGCGTAACTGCTGTATGCGAGGGCGCAAATATGCCTACCACAGAGGAAGCAACCAAGTATCTCCAGGCAAACGGAGTATGGTTTGTACCCGGCAAGGCGGCAAATGCAGGAGGAGTTGCAACATCAGCTCTTGAAATGTCACAGAACAGCGAAAGACTTTCTTGGACATTTGAGGAGGTAGATGCAAAGCTTCAGGGAATTATGGTTCGTCTGTTCCATAACATAGACAATGCCGCAAAGGCATATGGCTTTGAAGGCGACTATGTTGTAGGTGCAAACATTGCAGGATTTATCAAGGTTGCGGATGCAATGACAGCGCAGGGTATTGTGTAATATAATCGAAATACAAAAAAGGCTTACGGAGGAGCTTTTAAAACTCACCGTGAGTCTTTTTTATAGTAATTTGCTTTGTTTCGACTTGGAAAAATTTAAAAAGGGCGCACTGTTATAGGGGACAGCTCTCCCTGCAGCCGAGGGCTGCTTTTTTACTTTATAGGAAATTGCGGAGTTTGGAATAAAACGTATTTAAAAAGTCGCACTGTTGAGGTGTACAGCTCCCCCTGCAGCCGAGGGCTGCTTTTTGACGGCTTTGGAACTGCTTTTTAAAAGCGGCGGTAAAGAAAACTTAGCCAAAAAAATTCAAAAAGCTCTTGAAATGTAATAATATATATGATACAATATATTTGTATATATGGTTTTTAAAATGGAAAGAATGGGGTTTGATTGGAGATTTGCCATGAGGGGAAAATTATTTAATTTCGCTTATGCCATGAATTTTATTTCTCAAAGCGCCTTTTCCTTGGTATTTCCGTTGGGGATCTTTCTTGCTCTCGGATATTGGCTGACAAACAGTGTGGGAGCGCCAAAGTGGGTCTTTGCCATATGTATAGTCATAGGTGTGCTTTCGGGAGTTGTGTCAATGTTCAAATATATAATTATAGCGTCAAAGCACATGCCGAGGGCAAAGGAAAGGGAAGATAAGAATGGGAAGTAGGAAATCCGTAATAAAGCAAACCTTGAGGTTTGGTCTTGGAATACTTGTTGGGGTTGTCATAATGGTTCTTGTCTATTTGGCAATTGGCAAGCTTTCTGCAAAGGTGTTTGTTGGGGCAGCTGCGGGAACAGTCATAAGCGTTGGAAATTTCTTTTTCATGTGCGTGTCGCTGACCAATGCTACGGAGTCGGAAATCGATGCAACAAAGGCGGTTGCCAAGGCAAGAGGCGGATATATGCTGAGAATGCTTGCCATTGCGGCGCTTCTGATAATTGCAATCAAAAGCGGATACTGCGATGTAATTGCAACAATAGTGCCGCTTTTGCTCATGCGTCCCGTGCTTATGCTTGAAGAATTTTTTGTGAAAAACGGTGATAAGAAATGAATATAGAAATTAACGGACCGCAGATATATGTGGATATACCGATAACTGAGAATTTCAGCTTTACAATAACTCAAACCACAGTGTCATCATTTGTGGTGATGATACTTCTCTGCACAGCCTTCTATTTTCTCGGAAGAAACCTGACAAAGCGTCCCGGAAAATTGCAGGTGCTTACAGAAAAGGGCGTTTCCATGCTTTACGGACTTATAGACGAGACCATGGGAAAGCACAACTATAAATTCGCTCCCTATATCGGCGCATTGTTCCTTTCTTCTTTCTTCGGATCGATAATCGGAACAACGGGATTTTTGAGGTCGGCAACAGCGGATCTCAGCACAACTGCAACATGGGCGGTTGTGACTATAGTTATTGTGTGGGCAAGCAATATAAAAGAAAACGGTTTTTTCAAATGGCTTAAAAGCTTTACGGAGCCAATATTTGTAATGACTCCCATGAATATTATAAGTGAAGTTGCAACACCTGCCTCAATGGCGTTCCGTCATTTCGGAAACGTGGCGGGAGGCTCTGTTTTGACAACTCTTATATATACTGCTTTGGCACTTCTCAGCAACGTACTGCTTTCGTGGATACCCAATCAGTTTATAGCGTCCATACCGATCTTCCAGGTTGGTATTCCCGCTGTATTCTCTTTGTATTTTGACTTCTTCTCGGGTGCTATTCAGGCACTTGTATTCAGCATGCTCTCAATGGTTTACATAGGAGCTGCAAATCCGCCCCACGATGAAGAGGCAAAATGATAAAAACATAAAAATTGTAAATATGCCGAAAAGGCTTAAAAATAATAAACTATATCTTGGAGGATATTAAAATGGAAATTATGGAACTCGCTCAATTGTCAGAGGCAATTGCAACAGTAGGTAAGGCTATCGGTGCAGGACTTTGTATGGGAATCGGAAGTATTGCTCCCGCTCTCGGAGAAGGTAATGCAGTGGCAAGAGCTCTTGAAGGAATGGCTCGTCAGCCCGAATCAGCGTCAAGTCTTCGTACAAACATGATCCTCGGATGTGCTATCACCGAGTCAACAGGTATTTATTCACTTGTAATAGCACTCCTTATTCTGTTTGCATTATAATAAGGATCTTAAAGCGAAGTACAGCAATGCTGTAGCACAATAATTCGTAAAAGGTCGGAGGAAAAATATGACAGGAGAATTAATCTTGGAGCTTGCAGGCATAAAAACAGTACTTGCTGCAGGAGATTATCAAGGGTTGATAAGCTTTGATGTTTGGACTTCTCTTTTTACTCTTTGCAATCTTCTTATAGTGATCTATTTTGGAAAGAGATTTCTTTTCGGTCCTGTAAAGAGAATGATCGATGAAAGACAAAAGGAAATCGACGGAATGTATGAGGATGCGGGAAAATCCAAGGAGGATGCCGCAAAGCTCAAGGAGGAGTATGAGGTCAAGCTTCAGAAGGCTGAAGAAGAAAGCGAAGAGCTTATGCGCCGTACAGTGAGGAACGCAAGACTCAAGGAAGAGGAAATTCTGAAGGCGGCAAGGGAGGAAGCCACTGCAACCATAAAGCGTGCTGATGCGCAGATTGCCATGGAACGCCGTCAAGCTCTCAACGATATCAAAAATGAGGTATCGGGAATTGCCATTGAAATCGCAGGAGCAGTGCTTGAGCGCGATATCAATGAAAAAGAGCATGAAGCAATGATCGATTCCTTCATTGAGCAATTGGGTGAAGAGGATGATTAATGCGTATGAATACGGCAGAGCGCTTTTTATGCTCTCGGAAGAGGAAAATATAGTCGAAGACATCGCATATCAGATCAAAGCGGTGTTGAAGGTGCTGGAGGATAACCCCGAATATTGCAATGTACTTGATACACCCGCAATACCCTCGGAGGAAAAGCCAAAAATAATTGATAAAGCCTTTTTAGGATGTCATATATATGTTTCCAATTTCATTAAGATCCTGTGTCAGAAAAGAGCCATTTCACAATACGGTGAATGCGTAAAGGCTTTTTTTGAGGCATATGATGAAGCAAGGAACATAATGAGGGCAACGGCAGTGACTGCAAGACCCATGTTGGAAAGACAGATCTCGGCACTTTCGGCAAAGCTTGAAAGGATCACGGGCAAAACGGTTGAGGTGACAAACGTAATTGATCCCGATCTTATCGGCGGTCTGACGCTGAGATATGAGGGCAAGCAGCTTGACGGAAGCGTAAAAAGCCATCTTGACGAGCTGAAAAAGAGGCTTTCGGAAACAATAGTGTAAAGTTGGTGATACGATGCAGTTTAATATTGATGAAATCAGCAAAGTAATAAAAGAACAGATAAAGCATTATTCCGACGAGGTAAAGCAGGACGAGGTGGGATATGTAATATCCGTAGGAGACGGTATTTCAAAGGTTCACGGACTTGAAAAATGTAAGTCCAACGAGCTTTTGCAGTTCTCCAACGGCTCTTACGGTATGGCACTGAACCTTGAGGAAAACTTTGTGTCGGCGGTAATGCTGGGATCCGATGTGGGCATTTCCGAGGGAAGCCTTGTAAAGAGAACAGGAAAGGTAGTTTCCGTTCCTGTAGGCGACGACCTTATAGGCAGAGTTGTAAATGCACTTGGTGAGCCCATTGACGGAAAAGGACCCATAAATTCAAAGGAATTACGCCCAATTGAGCATAAAGCTCCCGGTATAATTGAGCGTAAATCTGTAAGCGTGCCCCTGCAGACAGGTATCAAGGCAATTGATGCCATGATTCCCATAGGCAGAGGTCAGAGAGAGCTTATAATCGGTGACCGCGGAACAGGAAAAACTGTAATCGCCACGGATACCATCATAAATCAAAAGGGAAAGAACGTAATTTGTATATACGTTGCCATCGGACAGAAGCAGTCAACTGTATCCTCAATTGTAGAAACGCTTACGAAGAGCGGCGCAATGGATTACAGTATAGTTGTGTGCGCTTCTGCATCGGAAATGGCACCCCTTCAGTACATAGCCCCCTATTCAGGTTGTACTATGGGTGAGTATTTCATGGATCAGGGCAAGGATGTTCTTATAATATATGACGATCTTTCCAAGCACGCCGTGGCATACAGAGCGCTGTCACTGCTCATCAGACGCCCTCCCGGAAGAGAGGCGTACCCCGGAGATGTATTTTATCTCCATTCAAGACTTCTTGAGCGTGCGGCAAGAATGGCGCCCGAATACGGCGGAGGATCCTTGACTGCACTTCCCATAATCGAAACTCAGGCGGGAGACGTTTCCGCATATATTCCCACAAATGTAATTTCAATCACCGACGGACAGATCTTCCTTGAGACAGAGCTGTTCCATTCGGGCGTAAGACCTGCCGTAAACCCCGGAATATCCGTGTCACGAGTAGGCGGTAACGCACAGATAAAGGCGATGAAAAAGGTTGCGGGAACACTCAAGCTTCTGTACTCTCAGTACAGAGAGCTTCAGGCGTTTTCACAGTTCGGTTCAGATCTTGATGCAGACACCAAGCGCAGACTTGAGCAGGGTGAAAGAATCGTTGAGGTACTGAAGCAGGATAGAAATTCACCTGTTGACGTTGTACTTCAGGTAGCGATAATCTATGCAGTTGTAAATGAGCTTCTTGCAGATATCGATCTTCAGGATATCAAATCCTTTGAGTCATTCCTCTTTGAGCATCTTGTTGCCAACGAGGGAGCGCTTGTAGATGAGATCAGAGCAAGCGGAGTTCTTTCCGATGAAAACGCAGAAAAGCTTACTTCTGCTATTGAAAGAGCAAAGGAAAAGTTTGCAAACAAGGCATAAAGCTATAAATAAACTGTAAAGAAAAAGAAAGGGAGGACGATACCTTGGCAGGACAATCCTTAAACAGTATAAAAACAAGGCTGAAAAGTGTTGAAAGCACAAGACAGATCACCAAGGCGATGGAGCTTGTTTCCACCTCCAAACTCCGCAGGGCAAAGGAAAGAGCCGAGGGCTCAAGAGGATATCACGAGGAGCTTACAGCAGCTCTTTCAAGAATACTTTCATTGTCCGAGGAAGACCAAGAAAATCAATATATCAGTGACCGTGAGGTAAAAAGGACCTGCTATATCGTTGTAGCGGGAGACCGTGGACTTGCGGGAGGATATAACAGTAATATATTCAAGCTTGCGGACAAAATGAGGAAGGAAAACGATGTTGTGCTTCCCATTGGAAAGAAGGCAAGGGATTATTTTGCGAGAAAAAAGGCAGAAACCATTGATGTTGGGTATGAAACCGTAACATCTGTGGGATCGGGGGGAGCAACGGATATAGCAACCTTGCTTTGCTCCGAATATAAAGAGGGCAGCTTTGACAGGATCGTGGTGGTATATACCAAGTTTGTTTCAATGATAAATCAAAGAGCGGAATATGAGCAGCTTTTGCCATTGTCCGTTGAAAAGAACAAGAAGGAAGCATACGAGGATTTTGATGCCATCTGCGATGTAACCGTCAATGAGCTTGTGGAAAATCTTGTTCCGTTTTGTGTTTCGGGTCTTTTGTATTCAGCACTTTGCGAGGCAGAGGCATCCGAGCATGGAATGAGAAGAAATGCCATGAACTCCGCAAATAAGAATGCCGATGAGATAATCGGAGAGCTTCACTTGAAGTATAACCGAGCGCGTCAGGCGGCTATAACTCAGGAAATAACTGAAATCGTTTCCGGTGCAGAAGCACTTTAAATAAGATCTTCTTTAAAGAGGGAGTATAACAATGGAAAAAGAGAATATTGGCAAGGTCACTCAGGTTATCGGACCTGTTGTTGACATTAAATTTGAAGGCGGAAAGCTTCCCAACCTTCTCAATGCCATAAATGTAGATAATGACGGCGTAAACGTAGTCTGTGAGGTTGCCCAGCAGCTTGGAGATGATACGGTTCGCTGTATTGCCATGAGCTCCACGGACGGCATGGTCAGAGGAGCTACGGCAGTTGATACGGGAAACTGTATTACTGTGCCTGTTGGAGAATGCACACTTGGAAGAATTTTTAATCTTCTTGGCGAGGCAATTGACAATAAGGAGCAGCCCGTAAATGCTGAACGCCACCCCATACACAGAGATCCCCCCTCATATGACGAGCAGAGCGGAACTACAGAGATCCTTGAAACAGGAATCAAGGTAGTTGACCTTATTGCTCCCTATGCAAAGGGCGGTAAGATCGGTCTTTTCGGAGGTGCGGGAGTTGGTAAAACAGTTCTCATCATGGAGCTCATCAACAATATTGCCAAGCAGCATGGCGGTATTTCCGTATTTTCGGGAGTTGGAGAGCGTACAAGAGAGGGTAATGACCTATATAACGAAATGATCGAGTCGGGAGTTATCAACAAGACAGCTCTCGTTTACGGTCAGATGAATGAGCCCCCCGGAGCAAGAATGAGAGTTGCTCTTTCGGGACTTACAATGGCTGAATATTTCAGAGATAAAGAGGGACAGGACGTTCTTTTGTTCATTGATAATATTTTCCGTTTCACACAGGCAGGATCAGAGGTTTCAGCCCTTTTGGGAAGAATGCCGTCAGCGGTTGGATATCAGCCCACTCTTGCAACTGAAATGGGAGCGCTGCAGGAAAGAATTACATCTACCAAAAAGGGATCGATCACATCGGTACAGGCTGTATATGTTCCTGCCGATGACCTTACTGACCCTGCACCCGCAACGACCTTTGCTCACCTTGATGCAACGACCGTGCTTTCACGTGCAATCTCATCACTTGGTATTTATCCTGCGGTTGATCCTCTTGAGTCAACATCAAGAATTCTCACCCCCGAGATCGTGGGAATTGAGCATTATGAGGTAGCAAGAGAAACACAGAGAATCCTCCAGAGATACAAAGAACTTCAGGATATCATTGCAATTATGGGTATGGACGAGCTTTCCGAGGACGACAAGATCCTTGTTTCAAGAGCGAGAAAGATCCAGAGATTTTTGTCGCAGTCATTCTCTGTAGCGGAGCAGTTTACAGGAATGAAGGGCTCATATGTGCCGATCAGCGAAACTGTAAGGGGCTTCAAGGAGATCATTGAGGGTAAGCACGACGACCTTCCCGAATCAGCATTCCTTTTTGTAGGAACCATTGACGAAGCAGTTGAAAAGGCAAAAAGAGGTGCAAAATGAGCACCTTTTTGCTGAGAATCGTCACACCCGACGGAGAAAAATATAAGGGTGAGGCAGAAAAGCTGTTCTTCAGAGCAAGTGACGGAGATGTTGGAATCATGGCTAATCATGCTGATTACATTGCAGCCGTTGACATTTGCCATGTGCGTATAATTACGGGTGCTGAGGAGCTTTCGGCGGTATGCGGAGGAGGATTTATAACCTTCTATAGCAACACTGCAAGTCTTGTTTGCGATACCTTTGTTTTGAAGGAGAATATCAACAAGGAAGAGGTAATGTCAGAGCTTGAGGAGGCAGAAAAAAAGCTTCTTGAAGCAAAGAACCCGAGAGAGAAGGGAATTCTCAATTCTCAGATAAAGAGATTAAAGCTCTATATGGAAATATAAAAATCAGCTGTAAAAACCTTGAGTTTTTACAGCTGATTATTTTACTTTATAGGAAATTGATTGTGGTAGCAAAACTTCAAAAAGATACAGGAGTAAGGAACAGCTGCTCCTACAACCTTGGCTGCTTTTTTGTAATTCTTATTTTACTCCGTTTTTTCCGCTTTTTCCGCTTTTGCGGTTTCTTGAGCGACGGCGCTTTTTGAAGGGACGCTTTCTTGTCGGAATTTTCACCTCGTAAATGTCATCAATGAGGTAGGAAACGTCGGGAGCTTCCATGGCAAGAAATTCACCGTAATTCATGTCGATCATGGAAAGTGCTTCTTCGGGAGAAATAAATATGGGGTGGGAATGATATTCGGGGAATTTATCAAGGGGTGGTTTGATGATCATATTACCGAATTCATCATATTCTCGGTTGTAGATGAAATAATTACATTCGCAGATCTTTTCGGTAACCTGACCGCCGCAATCTGTAATGAGCTGAATAAGCTTTACACTTTCGCGGTAATTTTTGTAGACAAAACCCGGGTAGATGAAAAATCTTTTACCTACAAGCTTATTGTTTCTTGTAATTCCCTTGACATTATAGATAAATCTCTGAACACAGGTGAAATTGTCGCTTCCGTATTCTGCAAGATTTGAGTGATCTCCCATAACAGCTTTTCTGATAAAGTTGCCCTCACGGCGATATACCAAAACTGAGTAATCAAGCAGCTCATTTACACAGTTGGGGTATTTTTTTATAAGCTCCTCGGGGCATGTACGGAATTTAAGGCAGAGATTTTTAAGGACCTCAAGGGTAAGAAGGGAGTCATCATCGCTTTTGTGGATCTCCTGACGGCAGCAAACTCCAAAATATGCTTCTGCTGATGAAAGCGACATCATGTTTTTCATTCCGATCTCATAGCGGAGCATGCGCTGAACGTCATAGGATTTGAAGTTTATGCAGGGAAGTATGTATCTTTCACACTCGGAACGGAGGAAGTTAGCATCGTTTTCAGAGGCATATCCAAAAACAAGGGCGTCCTTTGAGGTAAGGAGGGATTTGATCCTACGGTAAAATGCAGGAAAATCCTTTGCTCTTTTAAATTGCTCAGGTGTATATGCAAGTTTAATATAGCTCTTGCCCTTTCTGCCAAGCATGAAGGGAGCTTTGGGATTAATGACGATATCCTCTTTTTCAAGTATATTAAAAAACCTGTCGGTAACGACATAACCGAAGGAACATATCTTGCCATCTCCGTTAAAGCAGTTGGCACATTCTATATCAAAAAATATGTATCTCATACCAGACTCCAATAAAAACATTAACTATTATTTTATACCAAAACAACAAATATGTCAAGACTTATTTCTGCATTTATGAAAAAAGCTCTCCCGACAGAAAAAATATGTAATTTTAAGGTGGATTTTTCGGTTCATATAGATGAAAGGCCTTTTAAGAAAAAAGAAAGGGGTGAAAAAGTGGAAGACAGTAAAATAATCGAACTATATATCAAAAGAAGCGAGGAAGCAATTTCAAGGACTGAAAGTAAATACGGTCAGTATTGCAGGTATATTCTTAAAAACTTTTTGTCGTCTGAACAAGAGGCGGAAGAGGTTGAAAATGATGTGTATATGAAGCTGTGGCTTACAATACCTACAACGGAAGTGCAGTCACTGAAAGGATATATAGGTATGGTTACAAGATCCCTTGCAATTAAATACTGTGAAAAGAAACAGGCATTAAAGCGAGGTGGGAATATGTACGTGGTTCTTGATGAGCTTGGAGATTGTATTTCCGATAATGCAGTGTCAGATCTTATTGACGGAGTTGCGCTAAGGGATGTGTTGAACAGATTTCTTCGCTCTTTGCCTGAAAAGTCGAGAAAGATTTTTATAAGACGGTATTGGTATGCGTCATCTGTTGAAGAAATAGCGATGGAATACGGTATGAGCCAAAACAACGTCTTGGTAATTCTTCATCGTACGAAGAAAAAATTAAAAAAATATTTGGAGAAAGAGGGGTACAGTGTATGAGAAAGGAATATTTATTTGAAGAGTTAAGCAGTATCGATACGGATCTCATCCTTGAAGCAGCTCCCTGTGAAAACAAAAAAAGAACTTCAAGAAAAGGCAGGATCATAATGAGATACGCAGCAATATGCGCTTCACTTGCGCTTATGATTGTGGCAGCAGGAGTTTTCGTTCATTTTCAAAATAAGAATATTACTCCGGTAGATTATGCGCCTGTGGCAAAGATATGCTTTGACGTCAACCCGGGAATTGAGGTGGAGATTGACGGAAACAATATTGTAGTTCACGTAAAGGCAGTCAATTCGGATGGGGAAAATGTAATCGGAGGCATTGATTTTAAGGGTAAGACCATTGAAGAAGCATCATTGGAGCTTGTGGAATCAATGTTGGAAAAGGGATATATCAATAAAGAGACCAATTATCTGCTTTTGACAATAGAATCGGAACGTGATATGCAGGAGCTGGAAGACAAGCTTATGTCAAAGATCGCTGTAAGTATAAAAGAAGTAAACGGTAAGATCATCGTTCAGCAAATTGATAAAGATGCAGAGAATTCAGAAATTGCAGATATGTACGGAATAACCGTAGGAAAAGCAAAGCTTATAAAGGGTATTGCGGAAAAATATACGGAAAAGACCCTTGAGGAGCTTTCAAAAATGACGGTTACAGAGCTTAGCGGATTCGTTTACAAAAAAGAAGAAAAGACTGAATTGGTATTTGATTATCCATACGAAATCAAAGCACCCGAGGGTTGCATGGCGGCGTCCGAAGCCTTTGATCTTGCGATGAGGAGCCTTGAGCATTCAGCCGAAGAAATAAGAGACTTAATGATCAGAAAAGCCGGGATCAACGGTGAAGATTATGAGTTTGATATTTATTATAGAGTTTTGAGTTATAATTGGCACGTAACTTTTTCTGTAAACGGTAAGACAGGAAATGTAACCGTCCTCAACAAAGAATGCAGTAGAAGCCCATATCCGGGATTTGTAATAAGTCACCCTGATGCCCACGATATAGCTGTTGACGGTGTCAAGGATATATTCCTCACAATTGAATTGACCACAACTGACACTGATACAAACGGAGTGCCACACTATATTGTGAGAATCATGGGTAAAAATTATGATAACGAGAATATAGAATACGTTGTGTTCGTAGATGCAGTAACGGGAGATATCCTTGAAATGCGCAAGGAGTAAGTAAATGACTTAGTCCCATTCCGTATTTTTCAAACATAAGTATAGCATTATTTACAAATATTAAGCAAAATCGTTGTTTAAGCCTAAGGAGAAATGTAGAATGAAGCGAGTGATTTGGATCATTGGTATGATGTTGTTGATGTTACTACAAACGAGTTGTTCGTATTATGCTGGCAATGGACCATCTTCGGATATTCCTGATGCAAGTGCCATTGTATATAGTAATACAGATTATTCAGTAAAATTTATGAAATCCATTGCGGCATCAAGTGTGCAAAATATGTGTGTATACAAAGATGCAATCTATTATGTTGATGATCTGTTTAGGTTACGGTGCGTTTTTCTTGCTGATGTTGAAGAGGGTACTAACCAAAAAATAAATATGATAAGTAGTGATTGTGCTCAGCGCGTCTGCACCGATCCACTTTGCGCTGACGATACTCCCGAAGGTTGTCTCAAATGTCCGGCTTTTCTGTATTCGCCCGACAGCCAATATTTGATCGACAACTCAGAGAGTGGCGGTGAATTCCCGGTATTCTATTATTCACGAGCTATATCAAGCTCGTTTGACGAGAATGAGTTTAATAATAATGGAGGAGAACATATAGTCGTTGGGAATTATGCGATTTATCGTTATGATGTTTCAAACAACCAAAGAAAAGTGATCGTTGAACAAGAAAGACCGATTATTAGTTTTTCTGTTTATGGTGATCAGATCTTTTTTGTTACAACAGATAAGGATGGAAACTATAAGGTTGTAATCGCAGATAAGTCGGGTGAAACCAAGTGCGAAACAACTGAACTGAAAAACAAGATTGATCTGATCGGATATGAAAACGGTACTCTTTACTATGCAGATCTTGAAGGAAATGTCTACGCCTCATCTATAGAAAAAAAGAATGATCAGTTAATTTTTTCTGTTTCTTCATTTGTGTTACTGAATACAGAAGCCACAAGCAGCAGAATGTTCATAGAGCAAGGATTTCTTTATTTCGATTCTGAATTAATTTATAAAGAGATGCAAATTTTAGACGCGCATGGAAGAATACAAACTTATAATCTTCCGATTAGAACGATTTCAAGAATTCCTCTTAGTGATCCTCTTAGCAATGCTCAGGTAGTGGCTGAAAATGTCTTTCAAAGCTCAGTTCACGGAATTTGCGGTAAAAAACTGTTTTATTGCAAACTAACACCGGGAGACTGTTCAAAAAATGGTTATTGGAATTTCTGCGGTGGAGATATCTATTCCGTCGATCTTTCAACTCTCAAAACAGAGCTTTTTGCAAACGATATCGGAATGCAGTTTGATCTTTCAATGAATTATTTTTCCGAACGATTCTGTGTAGGAGTGATGGCAGCGTATTCGCAATCTTATACTGAAATATATGAAGAGAATAATGGTGGCAGTAAATTTGTATGCTGCTTGTATGATTTTGTTACAAAACAGATCTACGTCTTGCCTATCTAAAAATTATGAACGAATTAAATAAACTGCGCAATGAAAAAATAGTGCTTCTTTTATTGGCAGTCCTTCTGCTGGTGAATATAGCTTTTACGGTACATTTTTTGTTATCCTCTGTTGGAGAGGATGAACAACTTCTTTATGCGGCAAACAGAATCGTATCTGAGGACCCTCTTGCTGTTGGAACACGATATAGTGAATTTGAAAAGCAAGCACAAGACTATGAGGAGGCTTATGATAATTGGAAGATGGATCCCGAGAGTCTGCCACCAGAACCGGTCGTGTTCCCGCATTCTTACGACGAAAGTTTGGATGATTATGATTTTCTTTCGATTTACTATCAAGCAATTGTCACCGCAGAAGAGCGAAATGATGCAATTAAAGATTTGATAGCATCATCCGAAAAACAGTTAAGAAATTATCTCAGGGCGGGATATGATACAAATAATTACTCTGTTCGCAGATTGCAGTCGTACATCGCAGTTTATCATGTAGCAGATCGCAATGTAGAGAGTACCGGGAGTCCGGTGTTCGGTTGGAACGAGTTTTTTTCTTACGATGGCGTTGTATTATTTACATCGGGAGCCGGAATTTTGCTCGGGTGCTGTCTGTTTTTCTTAGAACGACGTGCAGGGATGAGCGGCATCTTGCGCGTCTCTCGGAACGGCAGAGGACGGCTCGCTGTGCGAAAAATGTGCTTTGCAGTTATTTGCGCATTTGTTTTGAATGTCCTGTTTCTTGGCTCTACGTTGATCTGCATTGCGGTCGTTAAGAGCTTTTCCTCACCTTTTGCCGCACTTTGGCAGGTTAACGGTTTTTTGAAAACTCCATACGGTTTGAATATTTTGGAAGCGGTGCTGATAAGGTTTTTGCTCTCCTCTCTTGTAACTTTGTTTTTTATTTTTCTTGCCGCTTTTGCAGAAACACTGACCTGCCGCACGATACCGGCAATAGCGACTGCGTTGACGGTCTTCTGTGCAGAATACGCACTATATGAAAGCGACAGTTTCTTCGCCGTCTTCAACGCACTATCGATTCTGCGTTTTAAAGATTATTTTGGGCAATGGAAAGATATTTCGCTACTCTCCTATGCTTTGCCAGCATTGCCCTTTATGTGTCTGTTCTTTATTCTGCTGTTGCCGTTTGTCATGCTTACCGCTACCCTTTGGTCGAAAAGGAATGCGCAAGGGAAAGGCATTCAACTACATTTTCGATTACCCCGAGCGTGGCACATTGGCGATACTTCGCTTTTTAAACACGAAATGCGTAAAGTGTTTGATAATACCCATATTCTGTTGCTGATTGCACTACTGATTGTAAATATCATTTTTGACTTGAGTTTATATAACGGCAGTTTGACTTTCTATGATCAGCGAAAACAGATGTATATGGAGGAGTATGCTGCATTGTCGCTTGAGGAAGCAGAGGAGACCACCGCGTTGCGACTTGAGCAGTATGGATATATACTATCCGAAGATACTATCAAGCAAAAGAGTGTCGAGTATCTTTCAGAGATCATTACTCGCGATGAATATGAGCAATATCTGAAGGATGTTGCTGAAGCAGAATCGCATCAAAATTCGCTGACAGCTTACAATGCTGAGTTAAAGTATCTTATAGATAAAAAAGAAGAGACAGGCATTCAGACAGAGCCGGTCATGGATCGGGGTTTTTCTACGATATTCAAGAATGAATTCGATATTCTTTTGTTTATCGCTGTTGTCCTGCTATTCAGTAATATCTGTGCGCGAGAGTATGAGACTAAATTTCGGTCGATCCAGCGTTGCTGTGCGAAAGGGCGAAATGAGCTCTTTCGGCGAAAAATACTTTTGACGCTTCTTTGTGCCGGTATTTTTACGGTATGTTCTTTTGGCATTGATCTTATTTATGTGTTCCGAAATTACGATATGTTGTTGCTCTCAAAACCGCTGTTCTGCAGTATGCGCTTCGCGTCGACATCATATAACGTGAGTTTCGGCGCGTATTTACTGATCGTTTTCGGATTACGCGTATTCGGCACATTGCTACTTGGCATAAATGTTTTTTCGTTGTCTGAACTGACTCGTTCTTCACTTGTGACGGCGTTTGGAAGTACTGCGTTACTGATTCTGTGTCTGTTACGAAAAATGACTGTGCCTGTGCCGAGTTGGTTGGATCTCTCACAGATTCTTTCGGGTGATTTGCTCTGGGAGGCATCTATGAAGCAGGGCTCAGTTGTGTATATTGTTATCTATATCCTGCCAATCCTATTGGTCTCTATAGCCGGTTTGTTCTTTGCCCGAAGAAAATTCGTAAATTGAAAGGAATAACAATGAAACTTGTTTTTAATAAAGTGTCAAAAACTTACGGAAAAACCAAAGCACTGATTGAATTCTCTTCGGAACTGGAGCCGGGCATCTATGCGCTTTTGGGGCCGAACGGCTCCGGTAAATCTACCCTTATGAACATACTGACCGACAACCTAAAAGCCGATTCAGGAAAGATTTACTATGACGGCGAAGATGTCTTAAAAATGGGCGTGCGATTCAGAGAAAAGATCGGCTTCATGCCGCAATATCCCGGAATGTATGGAAACTTTACGGCTGAAAAATTCCTTTGGTATATGTCCGCGCTGAAGGGCATGAAAAAAGAGGATGCAAAGAAAAGCATCCCCGATATTCTTGAAGCGGTTGAACTTTCGGATGTTGCACACCATAAGATAGCATCCTTTTCGGGAGGAATGAAGCAGCGTCTTGCACTTGCGCAGGCAGTTCTCGGTGACCCTAAGGTGCTTGTTCTCGATGAACCCACGGCGGGACTTGACCCCAAGCAACGAATTGCCATTAGAAATTACATATCAAGAATTGCCTTTGATAAGATAGTAATTATTGCAACTCACGTTGTGAGCGATATCGAGTATATTGCCAGGGATGTTATAATGCTCAAAAAAGGAACCGTTGTTGACAGCGGTTCCCCTGCAGAGCTGATTGCCAAGATGGAGGGCGCGGTGTATAGTGTACCCCTGCTTGAGTCTGAGGTTGTAGATTTTCAAAACAAATACAGAGTTGTAAACATATCCAAAAATGAAAACGGAGTCGTATTGCGAACAATTTCGGATATAAAACCAACGGAAAATTCCGTTTCCATTACTCCAAACCTCGAGGATTACTATCTCTATGTTTTTAATAATGACATTTAATTATGTGTTCTCTTTGGAAAACTTATTACGATAGTTGTATTTATTCAACTCCTGCTTTTTCCTACCAACTGTTACGTTCAGAAGAGAAACCCCAAAGACCACGGAAAACGTATATACGATCTCAACTAAGTACTATAGCAATGAAAAATGCGGAAGATGTCCTCACAGAGATAAATGTCATAACCCAAAGTAGGATACAGAACGATTAAAGTAAACCAAGTAATTATTGAACACGGACAGAAAGCACTTGAAGCTTTGCACTAAATACTGAAAAGCTTTGCAACCTCACGAAAAAAAAGGAAGAATTGGCTTAGATTTGTTCGCTTTAAACGCCTCTTAACACAATTCTTCGCAAATAAATACAAACTCAAAAAAGAATTTCGATGATCCTTTTTGTCATACTCATTCTGCCTCAATTTGAGGCTTTTTCTTTTGCGTGGCTATAAATTTTCTAATTTACATAGCAAAAGGCTGAGCCTTTCACTTAATTAAAAGTTTTTGACTCAGCCCCCTTGTTCATGAATATAAAAGACGGCAGGCGTCATAATCAAAGGTTAATATATCCTTGGTGTTATAAAAGATAATATCTCCGAATTTTTCGTAATCGGGCATTTCTGTATTTTTGGGAATACCAAGCTGTCTAAAAAGATTGTTTACAGTACCTAAAGCACCGTCAATAATATTTGAACAGCCGGAAGCCTTTTCAATGGCAGCTTTAACAAATGGATAATGGGTACAGCCAAGCACAAGGCAATCAAATTCAAAATCGTATTCAGAAAATATGCGGGACAAAAATTCTTCAAGCTCGGGACCTTCAAGAATACCTTTTTCCACAAAATCCACGAGCCCCGGGCAGGGTATCGGAGTGATATTTGCCATGTGAGCGTACCGTGCAAGAAGATCGCGGAATTTTTTTTCGCGCAGTGTCATCTTTGTTGCCATAACACCGATGTGTCCGCCCGGGTGTTGCTCTGCGGCAGGCTTTACTGCAGGCTCAATGCCGATTACGGGAATGGATTTGTAAATATCCCGAAGATCGCTTATAGCGGCAGAGGTAGCGGTATTACAAGCAACTGTTATTGCGCGGATATCATATTTTTCCGTCATCCTTTTGATGATATCAAGAGTAAGATCGCGAACCTCGTCAAGAGTGCGGTCGCCGTAGGGCATATTCAAATTGTCGGCAACGTAAATATAGTTTTCCTCAGGGTGCTGACGTATGGCTTCACGAAGCACGGAAAGACCGCCGAGACCCGAATCAAAAAAGAGCAGATAAGACATTTTAAATTTCCTTTCAAATCAAATTGAGGTCTCCTCGGAGGGAAGAACTCCCATAAGTCTTTTGTAGGTTTTGGTGAAATAGGACATATTATCAAAGCCGCATTCGATTGCAACTTCATTAATTTTATATTTTCCCGTTTTCAGCATACGGCAGGCGTGCTGACAGCGAACAAGATTTACGTAATTTACAAGGGTAAAGCCTGTAATTGATTTGAATTTACGGGAGAAATAGGCTCTTGAAAGCCCCGAAGCCTCGGAAATATCTTCAACGGTGATTTTTTTTGAAAAGTTTTCCTTGATAAATTTTATGGCAAGCTTCACGTTTGGCAGATTCTGTGGTTCAAGATCATCGTCGGAATCTGCTTCGGATTCCTCAATGGGCTTGTCAATAAAATTCAGAAGATGAACAAGCATATCAAGAACCGAAAGCTTTATTTTTGCTTCGCGGTAGTCACAATTGCTGTTATAATGATCAATAATACTATTGTATTTTTTTATAAGGTCATTGTTGTTGATGATGTGTATAAAACGAAGCTCGTCCGCAGCAATACCGTTGAAGGCACAAAATTCATTGTCGATGACGATGCAGTAATATTTAATAATAGTGTCACTCTCAACCATGTGAAGATTTTCGGAATTTACAACAAATATATCTCCGGATTTAACCGAGTAGCTTGAAAAATTACAAACAACTCTGCCTTCTCCTTCGATAAAATAGAGAAGTTCGATATTCTCATGCCAATGGGTAAAATCCTTCATATCCCGTCTGATAACATCCTGCCTTATAATGAAAGGAAGTCTTTTTTTATCAAGATCGTGAAGTTCATATTTCATCTTAAATCTCCTTGTATAGAAAAACAATGGCCAAAAAACTTATAAAAGCACAATTGTGTTATAAATTGTTTCAAATGTTGCTTGAAAACACCTTGAATATATTATACAATAAAAATGATAAAAAATCAATACGAGGTGAAAAAATATGTACAATTTTCCTATCGGCGTAATCGTTGAATCCTTCACAGGTAAAACAGAAGACTGCATTAAGAAAGCTGCTGCCATTGGCGCACAGGGTATCCAGATGTACATGACCGCTTACGGTCTTCCTGAGAACCACGTTGACAACATGACAACAGAGCGTCAGAAGATGCTTCTTGACATGGTAAAGAGCGAGGGTATGGTGTTCTCAGCAATCTGCGGCGACCTTGGCGGAGACGCAGGTATGCGCGGTGGTTTCCAGAATCCCGAAGCTAATCCTCTTAAGATTGAAAAGTCTAAGAAGATCATGGAGTTCGCAAAGGAGTTCGGCACAGATGTTGTAACAACACACATCGGTAAGGTTCCGGAGGATCCCAACTGCGATACTTACAAGATCATTCAGGACGCATGCTTCCAGCTTGCTGAATTTGCAGATTCCATGGGCTCTCATTTTGCAATTGAGACAGGTCCCGAACCTTCTGCACGTCTTGGAGACTTCCTTGATTCGCTCAACTCAACAGGTGTTGCAGTAAACTTTGACCCTGCAAACCTTGTAATGTGCTCAGCTGACAACGACCTTGCAGTTGCTGTTCACAGACTTAAGAAGTATATCGTTCATACACATGCTAAGGATGGTATGATGCTCAAGAACGTAGACCCTGCGCTCCTTTATTCAGGCGAGCAGGACATCACCGACTTCATCAAGGAAGGCGGAGATGCAGTTGCAGAAAAGTCAACAGGCAACCCTGTTCTTGATTCCATCATCGCTGCAACAGTAAAGGGCGCACCCTTTATTGAGCTTCCTCTTGGATGGGGTAATGTAAACTGGAACGGATATCTCCGTGCACTCCAGGATATCGGATACAAGGGATTCCTTACAATTGAGCGTGAATGCGGTGCAGATCCCGCTGCTGATATTACTATGGCTGCAGACTTCCTCCGCGGCAAGTTCAAGATGCTTTAATTAAAAAACTTAATTTAAATTGTATAACTTATAAACATTTATAAACAAAGGAGAATTTATAAAATGATGAAGGTTGCTGTAATTGGCGTTGGATCAATTTCCGATTGCCATCTTGATTCTTATGTTAAAAACCCCGAAACAGAGCTTTATGCCATCTGTGATATCAACCCCAAGACACTGAAGGCTCAGGGAGATCGCTACAACATTCCCGAAGAGCGCCGTTACCTTGACTACAAGGAGCTTCTCAAGGTTGAGGAGATCGAGGCAGTGTCTGTATGTACATGGAACAGCGAGCATGCTCCTGTTACAATTGCTGCACTCAAGGCTGGTAAGCACGTAATGTGCGAAAAGCCCATGGCTACAAACGTAGAAGATGCAAAGGCAATGCTTGAGGCTGCAAAGGAAAGCGGAAAGCACCTCCAGATCGGTTTCGTTCGTCGTTTCGGAAATGATGCAGAAGTTCTCAAGGACCTTATCGAAAATGGATTCTTTGGCGATATCTATTACGCAAAGGCATCCTACCTCCGTCGTAACGGTAACCCTGAGGGTTGGTTTGGCGATAAGTCACGTTCAGGCGGTGGACCCCTTGTTGACCTTGGCGTACACGTAATTGACCTTGTTCGTTACCTTGAAGGAAACAAGAAGCCCGTATCTGTTTACGGCGCAACATTCCAGAAGCTCCTCAACAGACCTAACCTTAAGACACCCAAGGGCTACTATTCTGCTTCCAGATCTGAAAACGATATCTGTAACGTAGAAGACCTTGCAACAGCTCTTATCAGATTTGAGGATGGTTCAGTTCTTTCTGTAGAGGCTTCCTTCTCTCTTAACATCAAGAAGGGTTCAGGAGCAATCGAGCTCTTCGGTACAAAGGGCGGTGCAAAGCTTGACGGCGCAACACTTGACCTCACATCCGAGACACTCAACTACATGACAGACATGACACTTTCTGAGTGCAAGACTGCAATGGGCGGAGATGCATACCAGAAGGAAGTTGACCACTTTGTAGAGTGCATCAAGGACCGTAGCCTTGTTTGCCAGGCTCCTGCTGAAGATGGTGTAACACTCATGAAGATCCTTTGCGCGATCTATGAGTCCGCTGCTTCCGGTCACGAGGTTGTAATCGACTAATTGATTGACAGACCCGTCAGCAATTCGTTGATAATATAATTTAAATAAAATTTCCCACAGACTTTCAAGAGTTTGTGGGATTTTTATTTTTATAAAATTTAATTAAAATTTTTTGACCAAAAGTAAAACCCTTGACATCGATTTCAAATTGTTGTATCATATAGTATGGACTATTGTAAATCGGAGGTTTAAAATGGATAAATTAACCAGAGCAAGAGAGCAGATCAATGTGATAGATCGAAAAATGGCAGAGCTTTTTGAAAAAAGAATGCACTGCGCAGAAGATATTGCGTCATATAAAATTGAAAACGGTCTGCCCATTTTTGACTCCTCAAGAGAAAAGGCTGTAATTGAACGCAATTCGGAATATATAGAAAATGATGTTATAAGAGAATACTATGTAAATTTTTTGCAGGATCTTATGGATACCTCAAAGCGATACCAGGAAAGGCTTCTCAGTGGACTGAGGGTTGCCTACAGCGGTACGGAGGGAGCTTTTGCATATATAGCTTCGGGAAGAATATTTAAAAATGCCAATTTGATATCCTATCCAAATTTTTCTGCAGCTTATAGTGCAGTTGAGTGCGGAGAATGTGATGTTGCGGTGCTTCCCCTTGAAAACAGCTATGGCGGCGAAGTGGGACAAGTATCTGATATGATCTTTTCAGGGTCCCTTTATATAAACGGTATATATGAGCTTCTCATTACCCAAGAGCTTGTTGGAGTCCCCGGTGCAAAGCTTTCCAATATAAAGAAGGTGATCAGTCACCCGCAAGCCTTGAGTCAGTGCGCCGAGCATATTAAGAAAATGGGTTGGGAGCAGATCCAATTTGAAAACACAGCCCTTGCCGCAAAATATGTTGCAGAGAAAAAGGATCCGACTCTTGCTGCAATTGCAAGTGAAGAATCCGCATCAATACACGGACTTCAGGTTATTGAAAGTCAGATCAACGACAACAAGACCAATGTGACAAAATTCGGAGTGTTCAGCCGCAGTCTCAACAGCTCCTGCGGTACGAAAAAGGACGACAGATTTATCCTTGTATTTACCGTAAAAAATGAAGCAGGTGCTCTTGCAGAGGCAATGAACGTGATTGGAAAAATGGGCTTTAATATGAGAGCCATACGAAGCCGTCCCATGAAGGATCTTGTTTGGCAATATCATTTTTATGTAGAGTGTGAGGGAGCGGTCAGATCGGATAGCGGATCAGAGCTGCTTTCAAGACTTACAGCCTTTTGCGATAAGCTGAAGCTTTCGGGAGTATATTCTTCACAAAATACATTTTTAGCAAAATAAATAAGGATACTGATATGATAATTAATACTGATTTAAAAGGAAACGGATATCCCATCATCATTGAGCGGGGTGCCATTAACCGTCTTTCTGATTACTTGGATCTTGACCGCCGAGTTTTGATCGTAACCGATGACGGAGTTCCCGAAATATATTCAAAAACAGTGGCAGGTTTTTGCAAAGCACCTGTAATTCACTGTATCAAGCAAGGAGAGGACAGCAAATCCCTTGCAAATTTTGAGGCACTTTGTAAGATCATGCTTGACAATGACTTCAACCGTTCAGACGCAGTTGTCGCTGTTGGCGGCGGTGTTGTGGGAGATCTTGCGGGATTTGCCGCAGCGGCTTATATGAGGGGCATTGATTTTTATAATATTCCAACAACAGTGCTTTCAGCAGTTGATTCATCTGTTGGGGGAAAAACTGCCATAAATTTTTACGGAGTGAAAAATATTGTAGGGGCGTTTCATCAGCCCAAAAAGGTTATCGTCGATGCTGATACCCTAAAAACACTGCCCAAAAGACATATTTCCAATGGTCTTGCCGAGGCTCTTAAAATGTCCATGACGCTTGATGTTCAGCTTTTTGACCACTTCAAGCACGGCGATCCTTTTAAGGATATCGAAAAAATAATCGCTTCGTCATTGATGATAAAAGCTGATGTTGTATCCAAGGATGAAAAGGAAAAGGGACTGCGTAAGGTCCTGAATTTTGGTCATACCATCGGACACGGAATTGAAAGCGTCAAGGGCTTTGAAGGGGGACTTTACCATGGGGAATGTGTTGCTCTCGGCATGGTCATTGTATCTCCTGTCCATGTTCGAGAGGAGCTTATACCCATTTTGGAAAAATTAGAGCTTCCCACCAAGGTGGATTGTGACGCCGAAAAAGTATTTGAAGCTGTTATGCATGATAAAAAATCCTCGGGGGAAGGTATTGACATGGTATTCTGCCCTGAAATCGGATTCTTTAAAATTGAAAATACACCCCTTGACAAAATAAAAGAAATGATCATGGAGGGTATTGGAAAATGAAAAACACATTTGGAAATAATTTTGCCGTAACCATTTCCGGAGAAAGCCACGGAGGCGGCATATGCGTAATCATAGACGGTGTTCCTTCGGGAATTGCCATTGAGAGAAGTCAAATTGAGGATCTGCTCACACTGAGACGCCCTGCAGGAAAGATCTCAACAGCGAGACAGGAGGGCGACAGCTTCACAATAATGAGCGGAATTTTTGAAGGATATACAACGGGAACTCCCATTTGTATATCCATTCCGAATTCAGATACAAGAAGCCGTGACTATGAAAAAACAAAGGATCTGCCGCGGCCCGGTCACGCAGATTACTCAGGACATATAAAGTACTGCGGATTTGAGGATTACCGCGGAGGCGGTCATTTTTCAGGCAGGATCACTGCGGGAATTGTAGCAGCAGGGGCAGTTGCCATGGCAGTACTGAATAAATACGGTATATATATTGGTACCCATGTTGCAAAATGCGGCGGTGTTTTGGACAGAAAGCTTAATGAAAGGGATCTTGTGGGGGATATTTGCACTTTGAATACAATGTCCTTTCCCGTCCTTGACAATGATTCTGCAATCGCTATGAAGGATATCATTGCTTCTGCTGCAAAGAATCTTGACAGCATAGGCGGTATTACCGAAACCGCGGTGGTCGGTGTACCTGCAGGTGTTGGAGAACCGTTTTTTGATTCCCTTGAAGGTGTTATATCTCACGGGCTTTTTTCCGTACCGGGTATAAAGGGTGTTGAATTCGGTTCAGGTTTTGGCTTTGCAAACATGACGGGCAAAGATGCCAATGACGCATTTTATATGGACGGCGGTGTTGTTAAAACATATACAAACAATAATGGGGGCATCAACGGCGGCATTTCCAACGGTATGCCGATTGTTTTCCGTTGTGCAGTAAAGCCCACACCATCGATCATGAGGGAGCAGTCCACTGTAAATATGAGAACTAAAGAGGACGCTAAGCTGACAATTGAAGGACGCCATGATCCCGCAATTATACACAGAGCGTCAATTGTAATTACTTCCGTTACTGCAATTGCCATTCTTGATATGCTTGAAACAAGATACGGAGAATGTCTTGAATGTCTTGAAGGGAAGTGCAAAAAATGAAATACGGACTGATAGGCAAAAAGCTTGGACATTCATATTCCAAGATCATTCATGAAATGATGAGGGATTATACCTATGAGCTTAAGGAAATTGCCCCTGAGGAGCTTGAATCCTTTATGAAGAAAAAGGATTTCATCGGAATCAATGTAACCATACCGTATAAAACCGATGTTATCCCGTATCTTGATTATATTGATCCTGTGGCAAAGTCCATCGGTGCTGTTAATACAGTTGTAAACCGCGGGGGAAAGCTGTATGGCTACAATACGGATATTATAGGAATTACATATCTTATCAAGTTTGTAATTCCCGACCTTTCGGGAAAAAAGGTATTGATCGCAGGCAGCGGAGGCACCTCAAAAACTGCGGCGGCAGCAGTGTCGGCACTTGGATGCGGTGAGTTTTATATCGTTGGAAGAAGTGCGAAAGATGGGGTAATTGATTATGAGGAGGCATACAGCAAGCATGGGGATGCAGAGCTTATAATCAATACAACCCCCCTTGGAATGTTTCCGGACTTTGATTCAAGTGCCGTTGATCTGAAAAAATTTCCAAAGCTTTCGGGAGTTGTGGATGTGGTGTATAATCCCTTGAGAACGGCATTGGTGCTTCAAGCAGAGGAGCTTGGAATTCCTGCGTCCTCAGGACTTTATATGCTTGTGGCGCAGGCGGAAGCGGCTTCAAGGCTGTTTGACGAAGCTTCGCCCATGAAAATGACTGTTGATGAGGTATACCGAAAGCTGATGGCGGAGAAGAGAAATATTGTACTGACAGGTATGCCGGGAAGCGGGAAATCCACCCTTGGAAAAATGGTATCAGCAAAGCTGAAAATGAACTTTGTGGACACAGATGAACTGATTGTGAAAAAGGCGGGAATGCCAATTACACAAATATTTGCAGATTACGGTGAAAATTATTTCCGTGATGTTGAAGGCGAGGTCATAAGAGAGGCTTCTACAACTTTAACAGGAACAGTAATAGCAACGGGGGGCGGAGCCATTCTTCGAAAGGACAATATCCGAAATCTTAAGTATAATGGCAAGATTTTGTTCATTGACCGCCCTATTCATAAAATACTTCCCACTGCCGACAGACCCCTCTCTTCCAATGAGGATATGCTGATGCGTAGATATAAGGAGCGTTATCCAATTTATAATTCCACTGCAGACAGCATAATCAAAACTATTGAAAATCCCAAAAAGTCCGCGGAATTTATAATCGAGGAGGCTATGAAATGAAAATTTATGTAATAAACGGACCAAACCTCAATATGCTGGGCATACGTGAACCGGGACATTACGGCACCTTGACCTATGGTCAGCTTCTTGTCAACATAAAAAAACACTGCGACGCCATTGGTGCGGAGGTGGAATTTTTTCAATCTAACCATGAGGGCGATCTTGTAGACTGGATTCAAAAAGCATATTTTGAAGGAGCTGACGGAATTGTCATCAACCCGGGAGCATATACCCATACAAGCATTGCAATTCTTGATGCTGTGAAGTCAACAAAGCTTCCAACAGTTGAAGTGCATATCTCAAAGCTTGAAAGCCGTGAGGATTTCCGACAGGTAAGCTATATCCGTCTTGCCTGTATCGATTCTGTAATCGGGCTTGGTACGGATGGATATAACGTTGCCATAGACAAGCTTGCAGAGCATTTGAAGGCAGGTGCACAATGACGGTAGTATTGCTTACAGCCCTTGGAGTCGGCGGGGCTTCGGTAATTGGAGGAATTCTTGGGTTTATCTTCAAAAAAACCACACATAAATTCAGCGACATCGTCCTTTCCTTTGCATCGGGTGTAATGCTGGCGGCAGCAGTAATAGGACTGATCCTTCCATCCATTGATTACGGCGGAAAATACGGTCTTGTTGTTACTGTTGCAGGAGTATTTTGCGGAGCGCTTTGTGTAAATCTTATTGACAAGCTTGTACCGCATCTTCATAAGCTTACAGGTGTTGAAATGGAAAGCCACCCCAAAAAGCAAGATCAGCTTAACAAGGTACTGCTTTTTGTAATTGCAATTGCGATACACAATCTTCCCGAGGGCATTGCCGCAGGTGTTGGCTTTGGAACGGGAAATACAACTGAAGCGCTTACGATTGCAGGTGGAATTGCTTTGCAGAACATTCCCGAGGGTATGGTAATAATTGCGCCGATGCTTGCAGGAGGCATCAGCAACAAAAGAGCGTTTCTCATAGCCGTTGCAACAGGAGTTGTTGAGGTCATCGGAACACTCATTGGATATTTTGCGGTGAGTGTGTCAACGGCAATACTGCCTTTTGCTCTTGCTTTTGCAGGGGGCACAATGCTTTATGTCATCAGTGATGAAATGATCCCCGAGACCCATTCTCACGGAGCGGAAAGAGGAGCGACATATTCGCTTTTAGCAGGCTTTTGTCTCATGCTGGTCTTTGATGTACTGTTGGGATAAGCAATTTATAATTCAAAAATAATATAATCACAATAAATTAAAAACGGAGGTAAAACAATGAAATTCAAGTACATAACAATTGAGCGAGAATATGCCAGCGGAGGTACGGAAATTGCGGAAAAGCTTTCAAAGATATTTGATATTCCCGTTTATGGACGTGAGATCCTGGAAATTGCGGCGGCAAATCAGAATTTGTCAGTAGAGCATCTTGAACGTTATGAGGAGTCGGTTTCCAACAGCTTTCTCTATTCACTTTTTGTAATGGGTCAGCTAAATGCGGGAAGCTCAGATATACTTCCAACTGAAAGTAAGCTTTATATTGAGGAGCACAATACGATCATTGCTCTTGCCAACAAGGGATCGGGCATATTTGTAGGGCACTGCGCATCCGAGGCTTTAAAGGATATGGAGGGTGTTCTCCACGTATTCATTCGCGCTGATGAGGATTTCAAAATTAACAGAGCCATCAAGGAATATGGAATTGAGGAAAAGAATGCGGACTCTGTTTGCAAGAGATACAATAAAAAACGCGCAAACTACTATTCCTTCAATACCTCAAAAAAATGGGACGATATGAAAAACTATGATCTTGTTCTTGATAGCTCAACCTTGGGCATTGATGGCTGTGTTGAGATCATTGCTTCTATTTTGAGATAACATTGGAATAATAATTAACCAAGGTTACAGTAAGGTAAGCAAAAAACAGGACAATATAAAAGGGGCTGTAAAACTCGAACAGAGTTAGTCTCATTCTCATAAGGATGTTTACAAATTGTAGGGACCGGCGTCCTCGACGGTCCTTAATACACACATAAAATCGGCAGATAACTTGTTTTCTCTGCCGATTTGTGTTATAATGGGAGCAGCAAAAAAGCCTTCCTCCGAGAGGAAGGTGGCGCGCGGCAGGGGTTCCCCGAAGCGAATGAAATGAGCTTTGGGGGTTCGCTGCGGAGCGTGACGGAAGGAGCCTGCGTGACTTTGAAGTTTTGACAAGCTTTGTTGTAACGCGCTCTCCCTCACCCGACTCCGTCGGGAGCTCCCTCCCGGAGGGAGCCTTTGGTTTTGTGCAACTTT
>SVUF01000134.1 GCA_015063395.1 Oscillospiraceae bacterium | reverse complement strand
GGCTTATCGTATGAAACCTTGGAAGAATATTTTAGTGATTTTCCATTTGGCAAATTAAAGGATATAGCAGATTCGTTCAAAGTGCGAGGATGGAAGCCTGATTCCAATTTTGATGCTGTATTTGATGTTGATGCCTGCGGTAAAACAATTATAAAAATCAATAATACATAGATTTCGTTTGCAAGCATGGCGTTAAAAGTCCGGTAGGTCGCGGATACTTTTAACTCCCATACACGCCCGTGGGTTGGTCTACCCTCTGTAAAATCAGCGTGTATCTAAATCAGCCACACACGGTTTTGCATCTAAATCGGTCACACGACACAGAAAAAAGCACTTCGAAGAAGTGCTTTTTTCAGTTATATTCCCTTGTGCTGATGATATTGTACCTCGGGCAGATTTGGAAATATAAATATCATTGACAAATGTGGGCTTGCGTGGTACAATTAAGGTATAATATTTAGTAAGGCAGGAATACGATTATGAAAAAAAATTCAAAAGGCTTGAGGCTCTTTTCCGTGCTTCTTGTGGCGGCGATGTTTACTATGCTTGCAGGGTGCAGTAAGTCTCCTGCGGGAACTGCAGGAAACGGAGGTAACGGAGGAAATGGCGGCAACGGCGGCAACGGAGGAAATGGCGGCGGAAGCACTGCTGTAACCGAGCTTGCTCCATTCAATTTTGAGGACTATGATACCGTCGAGGTGGTTGTATCCGAAAAAGAGAAATTTGTGCTTACCATTGAGCCCGAGCTTGTTGACGATGTTGACCCCGATAACATGAGATTTGCAGGCTACGGTGACTGGCATAAGGACGGACTTGTATATCCCGTATATTTCTTTGAAAAGGATTTTGATGATATCGAAGAAGCACCCAAGGGTTGCCGAGGCTTTATAATCGTTTACGATTTCAGACGTGTCAACGAATATGAGGTATATGTTCCCGACGATCTTTATGCCATTGCCATGATAATCAATGACGGCAATAATCCCATGGTCAAGCGTTGGGTAAGCGGAGGCGTGGATTTTCCAAAATACGATGCAACATGGGCTAAAGGCGAAAGGGTTACTGTCAGCACAAAGAAGGTCAACAAATAAAAATTTAACTAAATTATTAAAATTATATTGATTTTTTTTGAAAAGATGATAAAATAAAAGCATCAAAATTTACAGGAGAGTAGAATCATGAAAAAATTATCTGCTTTATTGATCGTTTTGGCAATGCTCGTTTCTGCCATAGGAGGATTTTGCTCCGTTGCCGACGGCGACGAGGAATTCGAGGGCGGCGGAGACCTTACAAAGCTTATCGTGCCCAAAACTACATACGAATATGATGAGCCCATTCTCATAAAGGCATACGGAACCGATGACAGCTGGGTAGGAATTTATTTCCCCGATGACCCGTATTCTCTGAGATATACCTTTATTGACACGGGCATGGACAAGGGCGTTGGCTCGGGCGTAGAATTTGATATGAAAACCGCGGGATTTTCAGGCTCAAACGCTTGTGAAAGCTTTCCCATTGGAGAGTATATTATAAAATATTATCCCAATGACAGAGGCGCAGCAGCAAGCGCATGGGTAAAGATTAAAATTGTTCCTCCTGCAGATGCACCCCTTCCCGAAAAGCCTGTTTCTGCAACATACCAGCTTGACAATAATACTGACGGACTTGCGTCGGGTAAGCTTACTGTAAAGGTTAAGGAAACTGAGGTTGCAAAAAATGTAATTCCGTATTGGGCGGACGAAAACGGCAAGCTTGAGGACTATATGCCCCTTGCAAGATTCAAGGTAACAGGACTTGAAACTGTGTACACATTCCCCAAGTGGCAGCTGATCCCCGAAGGAGCAACAAAGCTCAGACTCTATACATCAAATTACTATGACCAGCTTTCCGAGGATTATATAGAGATCGATCTTCCCGAGGGAGCGGCATATAAGGATACGGGTAAGCCAATTGCAGAGATACAGGTGGTCAGTGATACCCACGCAATTGACAGCGCGTCCCATACATACAACACCAATATTCTTTTGATGCTTAAAGATATCGTAAAGATCAGCCCCGAAAGCATGGGACTCTTTGTTGCGGGTGACATGACAGAGGGCGGAAGCGATTGGGAATACAGAAAATTTGTAAACCTTCACAAATCCGTTGAGGGTGCGCCCCCATATTTCTTTGCAGTGGGCAACCATGACCTTTTCAGCGGCTCACTTGAAGAAAAGACAGCTTTGTTCTTGAAGTATGCAAAGCTTCCCGACGGAAGCCACCCAAAAAGCTCTCACTATGATTTCTGGCTTGGCGGATATCATTTCGTATTCCTTGGATGCGACAAGCTTGTTGGCGGAATAGATACCACACTCAACAAGGAAACCATCGCTTGGCTTGACGAGACCTTGGCAAAGGACCGCGACAAAAACAGACCCACGTTCCTTTTTATACATCAGGGACTTGAAAATACGGTGGCAGGAACTCTCCCCGGAGAAAACTGGGACGGCATCGTGTCATCAAGCGCAGTAATGCTCAGAGCAACCCTCAGAAAGTATCCCGAGGTAATCATGTTCAACGGACATAGCCACTGGGAATTTGACTCCGACAAGACAATGTATCCCCGTTCAGCAAGCCTGCCCACAATATTCAATACTTCTTCAGTGTCATCACAGACTTCTTTCTACCACAAGCAGAATCTGGAGCGTGTTGAAAAAAGCGAGGGATATTACGTAAAATTGTACGAGGATCGCGTATTGGTTCTCGGACGTAACTATATTGAAGGCAAATGGGTTCCCTCTGCTATTTATATGGTTGATTATGAAAACGGAACAGGACCCAAAAAGAATTCAGTAAGCTTTGATGTTCTCGGAATCGGCGAGGGTGTTGATGCAGTAAAGGTTGCCCCCGGTGCTGTAGCAGAGCTTCCAACACCCGTAGCACAGGGATATGAGTTTGCAGGTTGGTTTACAGACAAGGAGCTTACAAAGGCATATGATCCGGAAACCAAGGTGAACGAGGACTTCACACTTTACGCAAAATGGAATAAGCTCCCCGAGCCCACACCCACTCCTACTCCCGATGATACAAATACAGCTCCCGAAACAACAGTTGCCCCCGAAACAACGGTTGATAATTCCGACAATGATGGCGGATCTGCTTTGGTGTACATAATCATCGGAGCAGCGGCACTTGTTGTAATTGCGGCAGTAGTAGTTGTTGTACTTAAGAAAAAGAAGAAATAAGAGATTACGCCTATAAAAGGCAAATAAACATATTTCGGCAGAAGTTTTTTTCTTCTGCCGATTTTGTGTTTAGTCCGTCCTGCAGCCGTGGGCTACTTCTCATTTTATGGGGAACTACTCAATTATGGAGTAAAACAAATATAAAAAGGGGCACTGGTGCAGAGTATAGCTTTCCCTGCAGCCGTGGGCTGCTTCTCATTTTATGGGGAATTATTCAATTATGGAGTAAAACAAATATAAAAAGGGGCACTGGTGTAGAGTACAGCTTTCCCTGCAGCCGTGGGCTGCTGTATATAAAAAATATACTTGTTTTTTGTTATAAATATTGACAGGAAAGCAGAACTATATTATAATTAAGTATATTAAAAGATATAAAAGTATGGTATTTGTTCAAGGGCAACGGGGCGTTGGAAAATAATT
>SVUF01000016.1 GCA_015063395.1 Oscillospiraceae bacterium | reverse complement strand
TTAATAGACGATAACGAAAAAAGCTTTTCAGGACAATATTCTAAGTTAATTAGGACTAATGAACAAGGCGTGGAAAAAGTTATTTATGAAAATGAAACAAATGACAGCTTCCCGATGATTTATTTAGCCGTGATAATTATACTTGCAATATTGGTAAGTTTGGGAGTTGTTGTTTTGTGTTTTAAAAGGTCTTTAAAATCAAATAAAACGTTAAAATAATAAGGGATTAGTCAACTATTGATTGATTTCAATAATTAAAATGCATATTTTGGATATTTGCACACTACTGATATGTCACGATGTCGGTAGTGTGTGACTCAAAGTGAATGTTACAAATTATAATGTTATAGTAGGATTGGCAGGAATGGAGGAATAAATATGAAAAAAATATTAGTGTTTTTTATATTATTTATAATGTTGTTTGCTTTTTGTTCATGTACAAATATTAACATAACAGGATTGAATGAATTTCATCAGGGTATATGCTCTCTTGGAACAACACTAGTTCTTTTTCCGGAAGATAATTTCATTGAAATGTATAAGCATGAAAATGGAGATTTTGTTTATAGTGAAAATGGGAATATACTTTCCGAAGGAGTTTTAGTTAAATGCTTAGCGTATTTGCAATATTCTGATGAAGAGTATTCAGATGCGAAAGAGTATTGTTTGAATAATTTTGAAAAAATGTCAGATGTTTGTTATGAGTATAACGGTTTTGTATCATATGAACATCATGTTGACGGAAAAAAAGCTGAAAATATATCAGAGGGAGAATATTCCCCCTATCGTCATTGTAATATCTTTATGTATAACGATGAAAAGAAAACATTGGTTTTTTTAGGTTATGATAATGCACTGATTGATAGTTTTGAAAATCCAATCAAAGTAAAATACCAAACACCTGTTTTTGAAAGCTTTGGGGATTTTATCGAATTCTACTATTCTGAGTATTATGACTTTTGATGCAACATAATTTTCAAACAATTAACTAATAATATATGTATTTATATTATGCAAACTAATAGTGTAACAAAAAATTGTTGCTGAAATAAAAAAAGAGACACAAACAAAAGGACTTGCCACTAACGGTATGCTACATATCATTAGTGTGCAAGTCTTTTATTTTATATGAAATTACTTAATTTTGAAGTGGAAAAAATACAAAATGCGCATGTTTGCAGAGTACAGTTTCCCCTGCGGTCGTGGAACGCTTTTTTACAGTGTTTTTATATACGGCGGTTTTCATCATCGTAAAGAGCAAGTTCAAGAACCTGCTGAACCGAGGCACCGTCAGCAAAATCGGGACGGGAGGCTGTACCTGCATGAATGGCTTCAAGAAACGAGTACATGCTATGCATATGCCCGCGAAGCCAACCGATTGGAGCTTTGAATGAAGGGAAAATGCCTCCGGGAAGATCATATCTTCCGCAACATTCGATACGGGTATAACCACGGTCGCCGCCAAAGCTTCCGTTAGGTGCCGCGGAGTCATAGAAATATAGCCAATTAGGATTCATAAGCTCGAATTTTAAAGAGCCCTTTTCACCGTAAACGGAAAAATTGAACTCGTCATTAGAGCCAACAACAAGCTTACTCACTTCAATTGTTCCCATTGATCCGTTCTCTGTTTTGCAGATCATATAAAATGCTTCGTCTGCGTTTGTCTGCCAAGGAGTGCCGTCGCCTCCCAATCTTTCGGGAAAGGCGATCTGTGAGCTTCCCTTGACAGAAGTGATCTTGCCGCAAAGATATTGCATCATGTCAACCACATGGGCACCGAGATCAAAAAGAGTGCCCGCACCGCAAATTTCACGGTTTTGCTTCCAGCCTGCAGGGCGATTGGGGTCTGCCGCGCTTGAGTGGAGATATTCTCCGCGGAAGCTGATGATCCTTCCAAGCCTGCCGTTATCTACAAGCTCCTTGGCTTTCATAATTGCAGGTAAAAATCTGTTGTTGAATACGATTCTGTTGACAATTCCGCGTTCCTTGGCAAGCTTTGAAATTTCCTCTGCCTGCGGATATGTAATGCAAAGAGGCTTCTCACAATAAATATGCTTTCCTGCGGTAATGGCTTTTTTCAGTGTTTCATAGTGATAAATATTCGGAGTGCAAATGCAAATTGCATCAATTTCGGGATCGTTTATAATATCGTCCTCACAGTAGTGCGGAGTACATCCGAGAAAAGAGGCGGCGCGGTCGGTGCTGTCACGGTGTCCTGAGCATACGGCAGTGACTTTTGCCTCAAAGGGCAGATCACGGTAGAAATATTTCAAATTATCGATGCACCAAGCATGGGTCTTTCCCATGGAGCCGAAGCCTATAAGTCCTATGTTCATAAATCCTCATCCTTTTTACGTTTATTTTAAATTACGGTTTGATTATACTAAGTATCCTGCAAATTGTCAAGAAAGGATTTAAAGAAAACACGCTTGTATTTGATAATGGTAAAAATCCGTAAAAATGAATGGTTACTTCTTGACAAAAATAAGGTTGTATGGTAAAGTAAATACGTAGGGAGGGATAGTAATGGTAAACGAGTTTGAAATGAATTACAGAACCTATAAAAAGCTTAAAAAAATTTCACATTCCTTTGGATCGTGGCTCGTTTCCAAAATTATATGGTACGCATTGTTTGCTTTTACCGCCTCAATTTCCGTATATTTTGCTATAATGTTTTCCATATACAGAGGCTTCATTCCTACGTCGGTAATTGCCATGTTCTTTCTTGCCATATATAGCGGATTCAAAGCATTCTTATATTATCCCATTACCATGTGGACTCAATTTAAACGGCATTGTACTTGGTATGCAAAGAACTCATGGACTGAGCGAATTGAGTTTTTTGACAGCGAAATGAAGATAACCGAGGAAAAAAACAGTTCCACCTATGATTATGCAAGAATAAAATCCATTGTGAAAAAATCGGGGTACGTAGTTTTTATCTTTGATTTCGGGGCACACATTTGCCTTATGAAGGACAAATTCGTGTCAGGATGCTGGGAGGATTGCGAAAAGCAGATCCTTGCGTCAAATCCCAAGGTAAGGATCGTTTATAAATAAAATTTATAAATAAATTAAAAATTCATAATATGTTGATATAAATTTGATATTTATGTGATAACATATAAATGAAAAAATATAAACAAAGGAGATTTAGAAATGAACGCAAACGTAAAGAAGATTATCATCATTGCATCAGCAGTTGCAGCAGTAGTAGCTACAGTAACAACAGTTGTTCTTCTTGTTCTCAATGCAAAGAAGAAGAAGGCAGCTGAAGTTGAAGAGACAGTTGAAGTTCCTGAAGAGGAGATCGTTCTTGACGAGGAAGCACCCGCTGAAGAGGTTGCTGAATAATTTTATTCGAAAAGCGAAAAACGAAAAGGCTGTGAAGATCCCAAAGGATTCTTTACAACCTTTTTGTTTTTTCTATAAGAAATTACAGAGTAAAATAAATTTAAAAAGGCGCACTGTTGCAGGGCACGGCTCCCTCGGCAGCTATTGGGAAGAAAAATCTGTTTCCGTGGGGAAATGGGTGAATTTCTTCCTTTTTTATGCCTTAAATACTGTTTTGATGATCGTACCAAGCTTTGGAGGTGTTCCGTAAAGCAGTACACCCGTGCGGTAGATCTTTGCAGAAACATATCCGACGCCAACCACGGAAAGAGCAAGCAGTGCAATTGAGATCACAATTTCATGGGTGGGAACTGTGCTCATGGCAATACGGGCAAACATAGCCATTGGCGAGGTGAAGGGAATGAAGGATGAAGCCTTCATGAGAGTTGAGTCGACGTTGTTATCTGTAATTGAGAAAAGAACGATCATAAATGCCGCAATGTACACAAGTGTTACAGGCATTACTGAGGTGTTGATATCCTCAAGCTTTGATGCGGTGGATCCGATTGCACCGTAAAGGAAGGCGTAAATAAGGAATCCAAGGACAAAGAATATGAGCATATAAACAAGAAGCTCGGGTGGAATATCAAATATAGCTCCGATCATTTCCTCGCTTTCCCAATATGAGCGGTTCAGATTAAAGCTTATAAAGGCAGTGCCGAAAATTGCCACAAGCTGAAGAAATCCTGCAAGACATGAGGAAAGCACCTTGCCAAACATCATGCTGACGGGTTTTGCGCTGGTAACGAGAAGCTCCATTGCACGTGAGCTTTTTTCTGTAGCTACGTTTGTTGCAACCATTTGTCCGTAAAGGATAATGACCATATAAAGAGCCATGATCATAACATAGGTATAGAAATAGTTCTGCATCTGGTCAACGCCGAGAGTTTCGGTGGTTGATGAAATCTGATAGGAAAGTATGCCCGAGGCGTCCTCGGGAGAAAGACCGCCGCCGATCATTGAGTTTACGCGGTAAAGGTTCTGCATGACTTCTGATGCAATTGCTGTGTTTACGTCGTACATGGAAAGGTTATTTACATAATAGGTGAAGGAAGTAAAGCCGTCGGTAACAATGGCGCACTGAACCTCACCTGAAATGATCTTTTCCTTGATGAAATCGATGTCGTAGCCAACACTTTGAACCTTATAGTCAGTAAAAGCAGCTGCAAAGCTTTCGTAAATCAGAGCTTCGTTGCCGTTTTTATCAGCAATAAGCATTGTGGGAAGCTCTCCCGAAGGAGCATCTCCTCCGCTTCCGATGGCATCGGAAATTCTTGGAAAGAACATAACTCCAATGATCAGCACCATGAAAACCAAGGTCACTCCAACAAATACCTTGTTGGTAAGATAGTTTTTAAATTCGAATTTAAAAATTTTTGAAAATTGCTTCATGATAACCCCTCCTTACATCAATTCTTCCGCATAGCTTATAAATATTTCATTGAGAGTGGGTTCAAACACACGGATCTCGTCAATGTCATATTTGCCGGAAAGCTCTGCCATTACGGATCTTTTGTCCCGGGGGGAGTCAAGGGTGAGGATAATGTCACCGTTTTCCGAAGGAACGCATTTGTCTTTATAATCATTGAGTATTGCCTTTGCGTCCTCTGAAACGACAATGAGCTTGTTTCGGGGATAATTGTGCTTGATGGTTTTAAGGTCTCCTGTGAGAACCACCTTTCCTCCGTTTATAATTGCAATACTGTCGCAAAATTCTTCAATATAATTCATCTGATGGCTGGAAAACAAAACGATCTTGCCCTTTGAGATGACCTCCTTTACGACGTCCTTGAGAATTTTTGCGTTAACGGGGTCAAGTCCCGAAAAGGGTTCATCAAGAATTACAATATCGGGATTATGTGCAAGGGCTGTGACAAGCTGTATTTTTTGCTGATTACCCTTGGAAAGTGTGTCAAGCCGTTTGTTTTTGTATTCTGACATTTCAAGGCGTCCAAGCCAATAGTCAATGGACTTTTCGGCACTCTTGCGTGACATTCCCTTCAGCTCTGCAAAATAAACAAGCTGATCCATGATCTTCTTTTTGGGATAAAGTCCTCTTTCCTCGGGGAGATATCCAAAGGAGACCTTGTCATAATCGATGGGCTTGCCGTCCAAAAGAACGCTTCCGCTGTCTTGGGGAAATACGTTCATGAGTATACGGATGGACGTGGTCTTTCCCGCACCGTTGCGCCCGAGAAGTCCAAAGGCTTTGCCGCCCTCGGCTTTGAAGGATACTTCCTTCAGCACCTTTTTTTCACCGAAGGATTTGTTTATATCTTTAAATTCAAGTATCATTTTTTATTCTCCGAATTTTATATCAATATTTCCGATACCGCCTTCAATGTCGATCCTTGTATTGCCGTTTCCAAGTGTTGTATCACCGGTGAGCTTGTCACCGTCAAGATTAATTGAGCCAATTCCTTTTTCAATCTTCAGCTTATAGTCCTCTTTGGTGCCGGTAAGGGTCAATTCGGCATTTCCGATTCCAAAAGAAAGATCACATGTGCCGTAAAGTGCGGAGGAAAGCTTCATGTCACCAATGCCCATTTCCATTTCAAGATCGGTAATGGTTCCGCTGTATACTGTAAATTCGCCGACACCGCCGTGAATTGTGCATTCGTCATTTACGGTCAAAGTATCTGCACTGAAGTCACCTGCGCCAAGCTCAAGGCTGAGGGATCTGCAGGAAAACTCACCAAGGGATATTTTTCCCGCTCCCGCTTCGATGTCAACATCATTAAACAAGGTGTCTTTAGGGATATAAAGGGTCAAAAATGCTTTGTTAACCTTATAGTTGACCTTAGTTTTTTCTACAACGGTGAGCTTTGAGCCGTTTTCACTAACCTTAAGGTTTTTTAGATTGCTTTCAATATAAAGTTTGTCCCCGGTCTTTACCGTAAACTCAGCGGCACTAATCTTGAAATCGAGATCGGTGATAAGTTGCGAAACATCGTAGACGGTTGTTTCATCGTTGACTGCATCTCCGTCATCAATAAAGGTAAAGATGTGTAAAACACTTAAAATACTGCTGAAAATTACGAAAATAAGAGCTACCGCCAGGGCTATGGCGATATATTTGATCAGCTTTTGTACGTCCGTCATTTGATGTCAACACCTCCGAAGAGACAAAGTCCCGAGACATAAATTGTGGGAGCGCCGTTTATACGGGGTGTTTTGTTGTCAACACCGCCGAAAAGGGAGAGGGAATTGACCTTTACATTTACGTTGTTGGGAACTATAACGTCAATTCCTCCAAAAACGGAGCATACGCTGATTGCACAGTCCTTGGTGATGATGGCGTTGGAAAGATCGTATTTGACAGCACCGAAAACCGCTGTAAGCTCTGCACATTCAAAGTCATTTCCGCTGTATGAATCATTGTTTGATGAAAAAGCGGCAAACACTGTTCTCGGAGATCTTCCGCTATTTCTTGCAGATTTAAAAATACTGCTTGATTTGCCCGAGCCAACACCGCCGGAAATAAGCTTAATGCCTATGATTACCACAATTGCGGGAATGAGGAGCTTCCAGAAAAATCCGAAGCTGATAATATCAAGACAGCAAAGCAGCAAATAAACTCCGATTGCAAGGCATATGTAGTTTGAAGACTTTCTCGGATTCTTGAAAATCCCCACAAGACATGGAATAATGATGAAAAGTGTCCACCAACCGTCAAAGAAAATATCAATGTCAGTGATGTCAAGTGCGTTCAGGGCGAGTACGATGCCGATTGCGATGATAACAACGCCCCATAAAATTTTACTGTAATTTTTCATGTTTAACCTCCAAAAAAATATTTTCTATGAAAAGCAGGGAAACTGCTTAAGTATGATTATAGCTTATTTAGTTAAAAAAAGCAATAGAAAATAAAAGCCGAATGAAAGCTTTTTTACTTTATAGGAAATTGCTAAGTTTTGAAGTAATACAAATTAAAAAAGGCGCACTGGTGTAGGGTATAGCTTACCCCTGCAGCCGTGGGCTGCTTTAGTCCCTCTGGTCCTTTTCCGCATCAATTGCAAGAACCACCATAAGCACCGCAAGAGCGTTGTTCTCGTCAGGTACATTTATGGTATATGTGTCTGTAAAATTGAAGGGCTCCTTGTAGGCGTCTGCAATATGTTTGCCCAAATAATCGGTAATGTGGTAGTCCCATTCCCAATAGTCGCCCTGTATGTCCCAACCGTTTACGTCAATGTTGAATTTCGGTCTGAAAAACGTAAACTCCTTGGTGATACAACCGATAAAGACATCATTGGCATAAAGATTGAATTTGGGGCGGAAAGTAAAAAGCTCCTGCTTCAGATATCCAACATGGCGTCCGAGGGCATCATAAATATCAAGATGCTTGCCGAAGGTAAATCTGCCCTTGACAGTATAGACCACACTTCCCGATTGGTCATAAATATCGTAGCTGTCAAGGAATGAGAAAAATCTTTGCTTGAATAGCAGTTTCATAATAAAGCCTCCAGTTAATAGAAATTAAAATTTGATTTTGTATTTTGCAAGGTCGCGGTTATATTCCTCAGCAAGTGCGTTGGTTGCGTTGATGATCTTATATATGGCAACATATTGACCAATGGTAAAGCTGAAATAGCTGAGAACCATACAAACGGCAACGAATGAGCCTGAAATCTCGTAAGGCAGTCCTTCTCTCTTGATAGCACGGTCCAACATGTCGGCAACTCTATACCAATAGAATATAGCATAAATGCCGAAGGTAAGAAGGGAAAAGAAGATGAGAGAAAAAATGCCGGGAGATTCGTATCCATCGTCTTCGCATAGGGTGTTGACATCGTCAACAAGATCGCTGAAGAAAAATAGTGAGTAAATGCCGAGGGTTAGAGTGTTGAGAATAATGAATTTAATAAAGCTTCTGTTTTCTTTAATGGGTGTCATAAATAATCACCTGTCCTTTCTGACACGATTATAGCACATAATCACGTGATTGTCAATAGGGTACGAGTGATTTTTTGAAAAATTTAAAAAATATTTTTGAATAATAAAAGTGATAAAAATAAATTAATGTAAATAACATACAAAATTAACCGATTTCCTTTGACAAAAGGAAAATGATATGATATAATAAAATGAAATATTGTGTAAGGTTGGGGGAGTGTTTGTGGTAATACTTGGAATAGACCCCGGGCTTGCCATTGTGGGTTACGGTGTAATTGACTATAAAGCCCCAAACTTCAGGACAATATCCTTTGGAGCGATAACCACCAAGGCAGGAGAGCCCATAAACAAAAGAATAGCAACGGTGTATGATGACCTGAGAACAGTAATTGAAAGGTATCATCCGGAGGCAATTGCCATAGAGGAGCTGTTTTTCAATACCAACCAAAAAACAGGTATACAGGTTGCCATGGCAAGAGGTGCCATAATTCTTGCGGCGGAGCACTGCGGAATTCCGTGCTTTGAGTATACACCTTTGCAGGTGAAGCAATCGGTGGTTGGATTTGGCAGGGCGGAAAAGCACCAGGTCATAGCAATGGTCAGATCGATGCTGAAGCTTGGAACTGAGCTTAAGCTTGACGATACTGCAGATGCACTTGCAATTGCCATATGCCATGCACATTCGTCGGCAAGCAGACTTGGACCATATTTTAACCAAAAATAATCGGAGAGAATATATGTTTTATTATCTTAAGGGAAATGCTCAGGTGATTGACCTTACAAGCATCGTTGTAGACTGCGGCGGAGTTGGATATCTTGTATATACAACATCGTCCACAATAGGTAAGGTAAGCGGAAAAAACAATGAGGAAATACTTATATATACATATGTCAGCGTAAGAGAGGACGCCTTTGAAATATACGGATTTGCAGACAAGGCGGAGCTTACAGCCTTCAAGCTGCTTATCAGTGTTTCGGGCATCGGTCCCAAGGCGGGACTTTCCATACTGTCAACTCTTTCTCCGGGAAAGCTTGCAGCTGCCATTATGGCAGGGGATGCAAAATCCATATCGGCAGCCCCGGGTGTTGGTGGAAAAACAGCGGCAAGAGTGATACTTGAGCTTAAGGACAAGATTGGGAAGCAGATCGACTCCGACGGTGAGGTTGCCGAGATACCTGTTGTAAATAACAGCGAGATCAAGGAAAAGCAAAGAGATGTTGGAGATACCCTTTTGGCTCTTGGATATACAAGAAGCGAGATTTCCAAGATCATGGCAAGGCTTGATATGTCAAAGAGTCTTGAGGACATCATCAAGGACGCCTTGAGATTATTGATGAAATAAAATAAGGAGGACGTATGGCAATATTCGACAATAACGACAATTTCAATTTTGATGACAGGATCGTAAGCTCCAACGCCAAGGATTACGAAATGTCAACGGAAATATCACTCCGCCCTACGACCTTTGAGGAATATACAGGGCAAAACAAGGTCAAGGAAAACCTGAAGATATATATAGAGGCGGCAAAGGGACGGGGAGAAATGCTTGACCATGTGCTTCTTTACGGCCCTCCAGGGCTTGGAAAGACAACTCTTTCAAGTATTATCGCAAATGAAATGGGAGTGAATATACGGATCACCTCGGGACCTGCCATTGAGCGACAGGGCGACCTTGTGGCGCTCCTTACAAATTTGGAAGAAAATGATATCCTTTTCATTGACGAGATCCATCGTTTGCCAAGAGCTGTGGAGGAGGTTTTGTATCCTGCCATGGAGGATTTTGTGGTGGATTTCATAATAGGAAAGGGACCGTCGGCAAGAAGCCTTCATATGCAGCTTCCAAAATTTACACTGGTTGGAGCAACCACAAGAGCGGGTCAGCTTTCAGCACCGCTTCGCGACAGATTTGGAGTTTTGGCAAAGCTTGAGCTGTATTCCCCCGAGGAGCTTGCCACCATTGTAAAGAGGAGTGCAGGAATACTTGGTGTGGAGATCACTGAGGACGGAGCTTTAGAGATCGCCTCAAGATCAAGGGGCACACCGAGACTTGCAAACAGACTTCTCAAAAGAGTGCGTGACTTTGCGGACGTAAAGGGAAACGGACAGATCGACAGAACAATAGCTGACTATTCGCTCAGATCTCTTGAAATCGATGAGCTTGGACTTGACAGCATTGACAGAAAAATGCTTGAGGTGATAATCAAGGGCTTTGACGGAGGACCTGTTGGGCTTGATACACTTGCGGCAACGGTGGGAGAAGAATCAGTCACTATAGAGGACGTTTATGAGCCGTATCTCATGCAGCTTGGCTTCTTGAACAGAACTCCAAGGGGAAGATGCGCGTCCCGTGGGGCATATGAGCATCTTGGTATCCCCTTTGAAAATAAGAGTACAAAGAAAGCATCGGAGCAGATGGGGGATCAGATCGGTTTCTTCGATACGGACGACGAATGATCCACATAAAATTGAGATAAATAAAGGATACTAAAAGAGAAATACAGATAATACTAAAGGACATTAAAGGAAGAAATACAAAGGTATGATATATTCTGATAATTGGTCGGATTATGAGCTGATAGACTGCTCTGACGGACAAAGGCTTGAAAGATGGGGAAAATATATATTGATAAGACCCGATCCCCAGGTCATTTGGCACGGAAACAAAAAAGCGCCCCAGTGGAAAAAGGCGGACGCATCGTACGAGCGTTCACATTCCGGCGGCGGTGCATGGAGGGAAAATAAGCTTCCGAGCGAATGGAAAATAGGATATGAAAAGCTTGGATTGAATTTTGTCATAAAGCCCATGGGCTTCAAGCATACAGGGGTATTTCCCGAGCAGGCGGCAAATTGGGAGTGGGCATATGATAAGATCAAAAATGCGGGAAGACCTATAAAGGTGCTGAATCTTTTTGCATATACGGGCGGAGCAACAATTGCGTGTGCCAAGGCAGGAGCGGCAGTTTGCCATGTTGATGCCTCAAAGGGAATGGTTTTGACAGCCAAGGAAAATGCCGCAATTTCAGGGCTTTCCGAAGCACCTATAAGATATATCGTTGACGACTGCAAAAAGTTTGTTGAGCGGGAGATCAGACGAGGAAACAGATACGACGGAATCATCATGGATCCACCTTCCTACGGACGCGGACCTTCGGGGGAGGTATGGAAGCTTGAGGACAATATATGGGAGTTTGTAAAGCTTGTGTCGGAGGTTTTGTCCGATGAGCCGCTGTTTTTCATACTTAATTCATATACCACAGGGCTTTCAGCATCCACAATGGGATATATGCTTTCCGAGGCGCTTTGCTCAAAATACGGAGGAAGGGTCAATTCCGATGAGCTTGGACTGATGGTGAGGCAGACGGGAAATCCCCTGCCTTGCGGAGCGGTATCCCGCTGGAGTCTTGAATAATAATTAATAATAAAAAAGGCAGAAATTATGGATAACAACACAATAATTTCCTTCAAGGACGTGTATTTTGCTTACGAGGACAGCGAGGACGGCAAAGGAGTCCTGAACGGAGTCAGCTTTGATATAGAGCGAGGCAGCTTTGTGGCGGTTCTCGGACATAACGGATGCGGAAAATCCACAATTGCAAAGCTTATGAACATGCTCCTGTCCCCAAAGTCGGGAAAGATCTATGTGGACGGAATGGACATTACAAACGAGGATATGACGGACGAGGAGTTCTATGAATTCCGACGCAGGATCGGAATGGTATTTCAAAACCCGGATAATCAGATCGTCACATCCGTGGTTGAGGAGGATATCGCCTTTGGTCCTGAGAACATCGGTGTTGACCCTGATGAGATCAGAAAAAGAGTGGACAGCGCCATGGAGCTTATGGGACTTCGTCAGTTTGCAAAGGCAAATCCCACAAAGCTTTCGGGAGGGCAGAAGCAAAGAGTTGCAATTGCGGGAGTAATTGCGATGATGCCCGAATGTATAATTTTCGATGAATCCACGGCAATGCTTGATCCCGACGGACGCAGAGAGGTAATGGAGATAATAAATAAGCTGAAAAACGAAAAAAAGATAACGGTAATACTTATAACTCACAATATGGACGAGGCGGCAATGGCGGACAGAGTCATTGTAGTCAACGGAGGAAGGATCGTTCTTGACGGAACACCAAAGCAAGTGTTTGCATCGGTTGAAAAGCTGAGAGCAACGGGACTTGACGTACCTCAGCCAACGGAGCTTTTATATTCACTGAACAACAGCGGATTTTCATTTCCGGAGGGAATAACGTCAATTGATGAGTGTGCAGATGAAATTTATAAATATTATTGTGATAAGGTTTTGAATAAAAATGGCAAATGATATAATCGTTTTCGATAAGGTGAGCTATATATACGGTGAAAAAACGCCGGGTGAAAAGATAGCTCTTGACAATATCAGCATTAATATAGAAAGAAGCGGAATAACAGGTATCATCGGGCATACGGGATCGGGAAAATCCACATTGCTTAGGCTGATGAACGGGCTTTTAAAGCCCAAAACAGGAAAGATATATCTTGACGGCAAGGATATACATGATGACAAAAGAAATCTCCGTGATGTAAGATTCCGTGTTGGGCTTGTATTCCAATATCCTGAATATCAGCTGTTTGAGGAAACGGTATACAAGGATATTGCCTTCGGACCCAAAAATATGGGGCTTGATGAGGAAGAAATAGACCAAAGAGTAAAAAGAGCAATAGAATTTGTTGGACTTACCGAGGATTATATGGAAAAATCCCCATTTGATCTGTCGGGCGGCGAAAAGCGCAGAGTTGCGATTGCGGGAATAATTGCAATGGAGCCGGAGGTTCTTGTGCTTGATGAGCCTGCGGCAGGGCTTGACCCGATAGGCAGGGAGGAGATCTTTGGCGGACTTGAAAGATACCGCCGAGCAAAGCCCGAGGCAAGTGTTATAATAGTAAGTCACAGCATGGAAGACATGGCAAGATACTGTGACAGGATCATTGTAATGAATGAGTCAAGGGTAATGATGAGCGGAACACCCCGTGAGGTGTTCGGTCAGGGTGACAGGATAATCTCATCGGGACTTGGACTTCCACAAATTACAAGAATAATGAATGAGCTTTCCAAAAAAGGTATGCCCGTGAGAACGGATATATACACGGTAAAGGAAGCGCAAGAGGAATTGATGCGGATTTTAGGCGGAGGTAAGAGATGCTGACGGATATAACACTGGGGCAGTATTTTGCAGGAGAGTCCTTTCTCCACAAGCTTGACCCGAGAGTAAAAATAATATCTGCGGTAGTGCTGCTGGTATTCATATTTTTGGCTTCCAATGCGTTTTCTGTGCTTTTTCTTATATGTATTACAGGTGCGCTGATCGCTTTTTCAAGGATCCCATTCAGCACCTTTTTGCAGAGCATAAAGATGCTTTCGTTTATACTTATAATTTCGTTTTTGTTTATAGCCTTTGGGTACTCCGAGGAGTATACCCACAAGCTTTTTGAAGTCAATGTATTTGACCTTTTCACATTGAGGGTGTTTGCGGAAAGTATAGAAAAAGCCGTGGTCATGAATATCAGGATCATATCGCTTATATTGATCACAAGCCTTGTGCTGACATATACAACATCGCCAATTGAGCTGACAGACGGAATTGAAAGAGTATTGACTCCCCTTAACAAGCTTTTTGGCTTACCTGTACACGATTTTGCAATGATCATGTCAATTGCACTAAGATTTATTCCTACACTTCTTGAGGAGACTGACAAGATAATGAGCGCACAAAGCGCAAGAGGAGCGGACTTTAAAAACGGAAGCATTATGCAAAGAGTAAAGGCTTTGCTGCCTGTTTTTATACCGTTGCTCATATCATCATTCAGAAGAGCAATTGAGCTTGCCACTGCCATGGAATGCAGATGCTACCACGGCGGAGACGGCAGAACTAAAATGAAGAGATTAAAGCTGGTAAAGAGGGACTATTGCTTCTGCGTTTTTGTAGGAGTCGTTGCAGTTGCCATTGTTGCTTTGAATATGCTTCCGGATCTTACACAGCTTATATACAGGTAAAGACATGACTGTATTACTTGAAATTGCTTACAGAGGAAGTGCCTATCATGGATGGCAGGTGCAGTCGGGGACAAAGCTGCCAACCGTCCAAGGGGAGCTTCAAAAGGCGGCAGAAAAGCTGATCGGCGGCAGTGTCAGTATAACAGGGTGCAGCCGAACTGACACAGGTGTTCACGCAAAGCAGTATTTTTGTACATTGAGTGCGGAAAGGATCAATATTCCATGTGCCGTCATTCCATATGCTCTTGGTTCTCTTTTGCCGGACGATATAGCTGTGCTTGAGGCAAGAGCTTGTGACGAGGATTTTCACCCAAGGTATTCATGCCGTGAAAAAGAATACGTATATGTGTTTTATGATTCACCGAGACGGGATCCCCTGCTTGCTGACCGTGCATGGTGGGTGATGCAAAGGCTTGATGAAGAAAAAATGTCAGAGGCGGCAAAAAAGGTTTTGGGCACACATGATTTTTCTGCGTTTTGTGCGTCGGGCGCAACGGTTGATGACAAGACAAGGACCGTGTATTCTTGCTGTGTTGAAAGAGACGGGCATATGGTAAAGATGACAATTCGCGGAAACGGATTTTTATACAATATGGTAAGGATCATTGCAGGAACACTTGCGGATGTTTCAAGGGGAAAGATCGGTGTTGAAGATATACCTGCCATAATTGAAAGCAAGGACCGTAAGCTTGCAGGACAAACAGCACCTCCCGGGGGGCTGTACCTTGAAAGAGTTATTTACTAAAGAATTATAAGTTAGAGAACAGGTGGTGATTTGATGAAGCTTTTTGATTTTTTAAAAAAGAAAGACAGAAAAACTCTTGATGTAAAAGAATATAAAAATACAAACGAAACGGAAAAGAAGAAGCTCCGCCATACTATCACCATTGATCCACGTGATGCAACTCCTCCTGAGGAATACTATGAAAACCAAAGTATTGTTTTTGGAAAAGCAAAGATCATAGTGGCAGGACTGCTAATAGGAATGATAGTCCTTGCATTCACAGTGCTTTCGGATCTGTTCACAAAGGAAAACTTTAAATATCTTGTAAAGTATATAAATTTCAATACAGTTGGAAGTATCGAGGAATTCAGAGACGTTGTATATCCGGATCTTGAAAACTGCGTTTTCGGTGATTTCCGCCAGGATTTTGTCATTGCTTCCCCGGGAGTATTGAAGCTTTATAATTGTAATGGCGGAATTTCAATAAGCTCCACTCCGTCGACAAAAAATCCGGGATTAAGCATATCAGGAGAGGGTATACTGCTATATGACATCGGGGACTGCGATTTCTATGTGTACAATAATTTTTCCAAGCTGTTTTCAGCAACAATGAGTGAGCCCATAATAATGGGTGATATGTCGGAAAGCGGAAAATTTGCCATAGTGACAGAAAGCTCGGGCCACGCGGCAAGAATTGATGTGTTCAATGAGAAATTTATATCAGTCAGAGGAATTAACAAAAACGCGCCTGTTGTGAGCATAAAGCTTTCTCAGGACGGACGGTATCTTGCTGTTGCAACGGTTGATATTTTGGCAGCGGATTATACCTCAACCTTGACGGTATATGATCTTGAAAAGGAAAACCGCGCGGTTCTTACGGTAGAGATAACCAATGAACTGCCTGCCGCCATGGAATTTGAAATAGAAGAGGAAGATGATTTCGGCCTTTGTGTTGTAACCAATCTCGGAACAAGGAGATATACCAAAAACGGAGAATCGGAAAGAGTTACCTTTGAAGGAAAGGAACCTCTTCACTTCGACATAAGTGAGGAGCTTACGGCGTATACTGTAAAAAACAGTACGATGGACAACAGCAGTACACTTTATTGTTATTCAAATTCGGACATGAGGCAGTTTTTTGCAAAGGATTTTGAAGAAAAAATACTTGATGTGAAGATATGTAAGGATAGCATATATGTTCTTACAGGAACAAGGTTGATCAAAATGGATAGCGATGGAACGGAGGAGGTAATTGAGCTTCAAGAGAAGCCATACGGCATGGTAGTGTTCTCAAGCGGAGAAGTGTTTATAAGGTATTCAAGTATATTCAAGCTTGCAAAATTTGAATAATTTTTAATAAATAGGACAATTAACAAATGATATACATAAATTAACGAAGGAGGGAAAGCCATTGGCAATAGTTTTTGATGCAATAACCCTGATTATAATTCTTGTGTCGGTTATAATTTGCATCAAGCGTGGATTCGTTGACAGTATATTCAGATCTTTGGGATTCATAACGGCAGTGTTTTGCGCGCTGATTCTTACAAATTCAATTTCATTGATATTGAAGGAGGCTTTTGTGGAGGATCTCAGCTATACCTTTGTAAAAAGCGCGGTGTGTAAAACGGAGGATGGAAGAGGCTTTGACAATGTTCTTGCGGATATTGTTGAAAAAAATCCTGAACTGTGTTTGGCACTTGAGCATATAGGAGTGGACGTTGAGGAAATCGAAAGCTTTGCCAAGGAACTTGATACAGAAAACTCCGAGGAGGCAATGGAGCTTTTGGTGAAGAAGATTGCAACTCCCATGTGCAATCTTTTGTCGGACGTAATTGCATTTTTAATTGCATTTGGAGTATTATTTTTGTTGATAAAGCTTGCCGCATGGGCACTTGGCGCAATTGTAAAGCTTCCTTTGGTGAAATCGGTAAACAGGACCGTTGGAGCTCTTTACGGTATAGTTCTCGGATCGGTAAGAGCAGGCTTTTTCATTATGATAGCCGCGGCGGTATATCCCATCGTAGGAACATATTTTCCGTCACTGCCCACATTTGACAGTGTTGTCGGAAAAACTGTAGTATTTGAGTTTTTAAAAGATAATAATATTTTATCATTGATTATTAATACATTTATATAAATAAAAAAATAAAACGCGAAGAAGGAATAAAAAATGAAACGTTGTACAAGATGTAATAAAAGACCGGCAGTGGTTTTTATAACAAGGCTTGAGGGTGAAAAATCCGTCAGCGAAGGACTTTGCATTCGTTGTGCAAGGGAGATCGGCATCACCCAGGTGGATGATATAATCAAACAGTCGGGAATCAGCGAAGAGGATCTTGACAGACTGGACGGCGAGATTGAAAGCTTGATTGAAATGAATACTGATGATGTCGAGGAGAGCGAAGAAGGAAAAACTCCTCAGATCGATTTTAACCGTCTTTTTGGCGGAATGATGTTCAGAGGAAACGATGGCATGCCCATGCCCCAAAAGGAAGGATCTCAAGAACAAAAAAGCAAAAATAAGCAATCAAAAAAATCAGAAGAGGAAGAACGCGAAAAAAGAAAATATCTCACTGCCTACTGCCGAAATCTTACCGAAATGGCAAAGCAGGGTAAGATCGACAAAACTGTTGGCAGGGACAAGGAAATTGCGAGACTGATGCAGATCCTTTGCCGCCGTCAAAAGAACAATCCCTGTCTCATTGGTGAGCCGGGTGTTGGTAAAACAGCAATAGCGGAAGCATTGGCAACAAGAATTGCAGAGGAAAATGTTCCGCAAAAGCTTGCATACAAAGAAGTTCATCTTCTTGACCTTACCGCACTTGTGGCAGGAACTCAGTTCAGAGGACAATTCGAATCAAGAATAAAAGGGCTTATAGAGGAAGTAAAAAAGCTTGGAAATATTATTCTTGTAATTGATGAAGTCCACACCATTGTGGGAGCAGGAGATGCTGAAGGCGGAATGAATGCGGCAAATATACTGAAGCCTGCGCTGTCAAGAGGTGAGATACAGGTGATCGGAGCCACCACCCTTGCGGAATACAGAAAATATATAGAAAAGGACGCGGCACTTGAGCGTCGATTCCAGCCTATAATCGTGGAAGAGCCTTCAATTGCAGACACAGTGGAGATATTGAGAGGAATCAAGGGATATTACGAGACCCACCATGGAATTAAAATCCCCGAAGGACTTCTTGAAAGAGCTGTTGTGCTTTCTGAAAGATATATTACAGACAGATTTCTTCCTGACAAGGCAATCGACCTGCTTGATGAGTCATCCTCATATCTTGCGCTCAATTCAGATGTGATCAATGAGCTTCAAAAGGTAACAGTTTCACTTGAGAAGGTAAAGAAAGAAAGAGAAGCAATTGAGGGAGAGATCGCAGGCAGCGAAGCTCCCGATGAAGAAAAATATCGTACTCTTGCAACGCTGAAGTCCGATGAAATGAGACTTTTTGCAAGATTTGAGGAGCTTTCAAAGGAAAGAGACGGAATCGTTCTCACTGTAAATGAACTTGCATATGTCATTGAGCTTTGGACGGGAGTTCCTGCAACCAATATAACCGAAATGGAATTCAAGAGGATAGATCAGCTTTCCGACAGGATCAAAAAGCATATCGTAGGTCAGGATGATGCTGTTGAGGCGGTGGTTCGTGCAATAAAACGAAACAGAGCGGGTGTTTCATATAAAAGAAAGCCTGTATCATTTATATTTGCAGGACCAACCGGAGTTGGAAAAACAGAGCTTGTGAAGACCATAGCTGCGGATCTGTTCTCTCAGCCTGAATCACTTGTGAGACTTGATATGTCCGAGTTTATGGAAAAGCACAGTGTATCAAGAATCGTTGGATCGCCTCCCGGATATGTCGGATATGACGACGCAGGTCAGCTTACTGAAAAGATCCGGAGAAAGCCGTATTCAGTAGTGCTTTTTGATGAGATCGAAAAGGCGCACCCCGATGTAATGAATATACTTTTGCAGATACTTGATGACGGAAGGATCACCGACGCACAGGGCAGAACCGTAAATTTTGAGAATACTGTAATTGTAATGACCACCAATGCAGGAAGTGTGGGTGTTTCGGGATTGGCAGGATTTTCAACAACGGCGTCAGAAAATTCAAGCTCCAAAACAGAAAAGGCGCTTTCACAGTTTCTTCGCCCCGAATTTCTCAACCGTGTTGACGAGATCATCACCTTCCGCAGTCTTGATATAGATGATTTTGGCAACATTGCAAGGATCATGCTGGACGAGCTGAAGAGCGCAATGAAGGAAAGGGGCGTAAACCTTGAGTACAGCGAGGAAGCGGCAAAGTATATTGCCAAGCAGTCATTTGATACAAAATACGGCGCAAGAAATATGAGAAGATATATTCAAAAGCATATAGAAGATGAGATTGCAAACTATATAATTTCCAACTATGAGGAGCTTGTTGACTATATTGGCATTGGCTATGACGAAAACAGTGATAAGCTTGACATAAAATATCTGAAGAAATGAAAAACAGATGGTATGACATGACCGTTGCCGAAACAGTTGAGTATCTGGAGACCGACGTAAGAAACGGACTTACAGACAGTCAGATCAGGCAACGGGAGAAAAAATATGGAAAAAACACAGTATACTCGGTAGAAAAGTCAGAGGGAAGCTCGTATACATCAAGAGCGCTGTCAAACTTGTCGATTATACTTCTTGCCCTTGTGTCGCTTATACAGGCGATCATAGAAAGGGAATATACAATGCTGTTGATACCGTTGCTTCTTGCGGTATCCATGTTCATTGTATTTTATGCATACAAAAAGTCAAATCTTGTGCTTGAGGATAATGCAAAGCAGTCAATTCCGCTTTCAAAGGTATTGCGTAACGGCGAGCTTATATATGTACGTCAGGACTGCATTGTTCCGGGAGATGTGTTTATCCTCGGTGCAGGTGATATAATTCCATGTGATGCAAGGATTGTTGAGGCAACTGATCTTTATGTAATTGAAAACGGCGTTAAATATGACAAGCATGCCATCAAAAAGGACGAGACATTTGTGTCCTCAAATACTCTTGATCCGGAAAAACGGATCAATATGGTATTTTCCTTGGGTGTTGTCGGACGCGGACGCGGAAAGGCAATTGCCGTAGCAACGGGTAAATCCACATACCTTGCAATGCAGGGGGAAAAGGTTACCATTAATACGGGCGAAAAGATAAAGCTTCTTGACTCGTTTGAAAAATATTCTTCTGTAGTATCATTGTTTATGTATTCAACGGTGATGGCACTGACCGTGCTTTCAATTGTATTTGGTCTGAAGCTTGGAATTTATAATTCATTTGTACTTGCCCTCACTCTTTCCGTAGCATCCATGTGTGAGTTTTTGCCCATGTTTGCAAAGATCATTATATCCTGTGGGATTTTCGGAGCGGGAAAGAGAAGAAGAAACATAAATTCCGGGGTAATGATCAAAAATGCATCAAAGCTTGAGACCATCAAAAAGGTTGACTGCCTTTTCTTCCACAAGGAATCTTTGTACGCAGAATCTGACATAAAAATTACAGGGTGTCAGGAGGATTCCTCAGATTTTTTGAGAGCTTTGAGAGGGGTCATAATTTCAAGAGGACTTTACGGTGCCTCCCGTCTTAATGTAAACAACGAAAAGAACGAAAATGTTTATGCTGCGGAGGATGAAAGGATTATTGAGATAGCAAAGCAACATGGCATATACAATAAGTATCTTGATGAGGAGTACCCTGCAATAGAGCATAAAAAGCAGGTTTTCCGCGGAATCGGATATGAAACCACTACGGTGAAGGTCAGCAGGAAAAATATATTGTACGCTTCAAGCGGGGCAGGAAATGTATTGAAGCTTTGCGAATATGAAAGAGTTGGAGAGAATATTCAAAAGCTTACCTCTGAAAAACGCAGACTTATTGAAAGCATGGTTGCAGAGAAGGTAAGGGGCGGATCAAAGGTCATCGGAGTAGCATCTAAGGAAACTGCAAGCGAAAGAGGCGTGTACCAGAGTCAAAGCGATATATTCAATTCCATGATATTTGAGGGGATGATCTGTGTCAGCCGTCCTGTAATTTCGGGAGCCATGGAATATATAAAGCAGTGCCGTGAGGCGGGAATAAAGCTTATAATGATATGTGATGATGTTAGCGATGCCAACAAAATGCTTGGAAAAAACATAGGCATCATTTCCGAGGACGGAGAGGCAGTCACAAGAGAACAGCTTTCTGCCATGAGCAGTGATATGATCCGAACCAACATTCCGATATATAATTTATATCAAGGGCTGAACGTACCACAGCTTAAATATATAATCTCCTACATAAAGGAGGATTGCAAAAAAACGGTAGCATATCTTGGAAGGGAGCTTTCTCATCTTGGGCTGATCACAGAAGCTGATGTTGGCTTTGCGGAGCTTTTGACAGTTTCGGAAAAGGGCGCAAGAAAGGGGGTTTTTGCAAGGGAGGGCAATTTGCCTACCTCTGCAGTAAAATCCAAGGACACCGCAAGAGGAGGATGCGAGGCATTGAAGCATTCTGCCGATGTTGCAATTTCCAAAGCGGATGCAGAGGGCAACGGAGGCTTTAATTCGGCAGTGCTTTCCATAATTGCCGCAAAGGGAATTTGGAGAAATCTGTACCTTATGTGTGAATATCTTACCCTGACCTTCGCTTCAAGGTTTATATTGGTTCTGTTTTCCATGATATCGGGACTGTCCCTTTTAACTCCTATACAGCTTCTTTTCATGGGGGTTATATGTGACCTTACGGCAATCATGATGATTGCATTTGAAAAGCCCGAAAAGACCATACTAAAAAGCAAAAAGAAGAAAAAAAGCAATGAGTCGAAAAAAATGAAAAACGGATTCTTGAAGCCAAGCACATTGAAGCAGCTGGGTGTATATGCGTCAATTTCTGCTTTTGGAACGCTTGTGAGCATTGGAATTATGTTCCTTGTGAATAATTTTACAGGTGGAAGCGCAGATTCTATGTCAACGGTGGCGTTTATAGGCTCCATTACATTCCAGCTTGCGCTTATAGCCGAGATAATAACAGATGGAAGCATATTCAAGGGAAAGATCAAGATATATAATATTTATCCATTCTACCTTGGAGTCATTGCCCTTGTTGTCAGCCTGTCCATGATATCAAAGACAGTGGGCGGCGCAATGAATATCGTCATGCTGTCGGGATATGAATGGATCGAGGTGTTCATACCTGCGGTGCTTATAATTGTTATTTTTGAGCTGTATAAAATTTTTCAAAACAACTTGAAAAAAGCAAAATAATATGTTATGATTGATGTAGCGGATCAACCGTTAATAATTGTTTATGAAAGGAGCGGTCATTATGAAAAGAGTTTTTTCTGTAGCTGCATTAGTTCTTGTGTTTGCTGTTATGGCAACTGTTTTTGCTTCCTGTGCTCCCACAATTTCGGGAACATATTATCAGGGAGATAAGAGCGTTACAAAAACATACACTGAGTTTTCATTCAGCGGTAAAAATGTTACCATAAAGAGCTATGTTTTGGGAACAGCGGTTTGGGAAACAGAAGCAACATATTCTCTTGATAAGGAAAAAACAAAGATTACAATTGAAGTGCCGGATTCTGCAAAAGACGGAGCAAAGGCATATTCAGGAGAGTTTTCCTTTGAAGAAGGAGAAGATTATATCAAAATCGGTGTACTGAAGTATACAAAGGCGTAAAAGTAAAATAATAAAGGAGCTGTAAAAAACTCGAGTTTGAGTTTTTTACAGCTCTTTTTTTTGAAAACAAAAGAACCCAAACCGTAAGGCTTGGGTTCTTGGTGCTCCATCGGAGAGTCGAACTCCGGACACCATGATTAAAAGTCATGTGCTCTACCTACTGAGCTAATGGGGCATCGCTTATACAGCCCAAATAGGATATCACAAAAAACGATTTTTGTCAAGTGCTTTTTAGAATTTTTTTGCTGAAAACCTAAAAAACATTTAGCAAGGCTTATTGGCAGTTGATTATCACTTTTTTATTTTTTGCATATTATTATAGGGAAGTATGATAAAAGTGAGGTTTTGACGTGAACAATAATAATTTAAGCGGCTTTTTACAGGTCACGGTTTTGGGCGGTGAGATCAGTCCTATAAAAAATGCGCTTGTAAATGTGTATTCAGGGCAAGAGGGGGGAGGAAATATAATTGCTTCGGAGTATACAGACAACAGCGGAACTACAAATCCGATACCGCTTCCCGCATATGATGTGGATTACAATTTGCCTTCAGCCGAATCCAAAGCGGTAAAAAGAGAGATCATTGAGGTTACGGCAAAGGGATACTACAAGGCGGTACGGCAAAACATACCCATTTTCCCGGGAATCTTAACAAGGGAGTATATATATTTGATCCCTTTGTCAGTAAAAGACGGGCAGAATACAACGGGAATTGACAGGGTAATAGATGGCAAAGGAGATGAGGGAAGCTTTCCGGGAGGCGATGACAGTGAATCTTAACTTGCCCACAATTCCGGAGACAATAACAGTACACCTTGGTGCTCCGGATTCAGATGCTCCCAACGTTACGGTGAGCTTTATAGATTATATTGCCAATGTTGCTTCAAATGAGGTGTATCCAACATGGCTTAGCAATTCAATATCCGCGAATATTCTTGCAATAATAAGCTTTACGCTCAATAGGGTGTATACAGAGTTTTATAGGGCGAGGGGATATGATTTTGACATTACATCTTCAACAGCGTACGATCAGAAATTTTCAGCGGATGGACCAACTTTTGAGAATGTTTCATTGCTTGTCAATGATCTTTTTGACAGCTACATAAGAAGGCAGGGATTTGTACAGCCACTGTTTGCTCAATACTGCGACGGTATTGAGCTTCAGTGCCCGGGACTATCCCAATGGGGCACTCTTGAGCTTGCAAAGCAGGGATATTTACCCTTCGATATTTTAAAATACTATTATGGAGATGATATAGAGCTTGTGGAAAACGTACCTATAAGATCAATGGAAGAAAGCTTCCCAAAGGATCCTTTGAGGCTTGGGGACACAGGAAATGATGTAAGGACATTGCAGCTGAGGCTGAATCGTATTTCGGCAAATTATCCGTCCATACCGAAGATTGCTCTTGCCAACGGAATTTTTCTAAATGATACGGAGGATGCTGTGTTGGAGTTTCAAAGAATCTTCAGTCTTGAAAGAGACGGGATCGTGGGAAGAGCAACGTGGTATAAGGTTTTAACAGTGTATAATGCTGTAAAGAAGCTCAACGAGCTTATAAGCGAGGGATTGACCCTTGAGGATGTTTCTCAACAGTTTCCCGAGGTGTTGAAGTATGGCGACAGAGGGCTATATGTAAGTATAATGCAGTATTATCTCAACGTTATTGCCACTTTTGATACAAATCTCGGAGACATACCGATAAACGGAGTATATGATGATGCCATGGTGCAGCTTGTAAAGGATTTTCAACGTACAAGAGGGCTGTTGGTGGACGGTATAATCGGTAAGCAAACGGGAGATGAGATATATGACCAATATCTCGGAATAATTGAAAGCTTGCCTCCTTCATCCTTTGAAGGAATTGCAAAGCCGTTTCCGGGAGTAACACTTGCAATTGGCGCGAGAGGGGACTCGGTAAGAACTCTGCAGGAGTATATAAATGTACTTGCCGAGGTATATGACGAAGTCGGAGAGGTTGCGGAGGACGGGATTTTCGGAAACAATACAAGGGACAATGTTTTGGCAATTCAAGCTCTGTTCAATCTGACACGGGACGGGACTGTAGATGCAATTACTTGGGCGGTAATTGCAGATGCTTATGATGATATAATCGGAGGTCAGTACAGAAATGAAGGACAGTATCCTGGATTTAAGATTGGGGAGTGATTGAATGAACGGCATTAATACAGATATAAAAAGAGTGCAAACCGTTGAAGAGAAAAAAAGACGGGCTGTCAGAGAGATACAAAAATATCTTTTGGCACTTGCAAGACAGGGAATGGAGGTACCGAGACTGCGGATAGACGGAGTTTATGGACCTGAAACTGCTGAGGGTGTTAGGATATTTCAAGCATTAATGGGAATACCTGTTACAGGGGTCGTTGACTTGATCACTTGGAACATACTTTATTCAGAATACGAAGGAGCATTTACAGGTTCTTCTTTAAGTGAACCGATATATCCCTTTGAGGGAATATTTACAGATGGCTTGGTAAGACCGAGTGAAAGGGGAAATATAGTATACATCCTTCAGATTATGCTGGAAACAGTGGCAGAATACTATGATTCGCAGGTGAAACAAGTGATAAACGGCATATTTGACGAGATCACGGTGGAAAATCTGAAAAGCTTTCAAAGGGCAAATAATCTTACTGTAACGGGGGTTCTTGACAGAGCTACGTGGGACGTTCTTTCAAGGTTGTACAACGAATATTTGAACAGAGAATAGAAATGACCGAGAAAACGACATTAAAATACGGGAAATGGGGTTATAATAAGTAAAAAAGAAAGGATTACATTATGGATAACTTTACAAGCCCGGCAAAAATGGCAATAGAAAGATCCCTTGAATATTCAAGGGATCTTGGCTCTGCATATGTGGGCAGTGAGCATTTACTGCTTGGAATATTGACGGACAGTGAGTCAACGGGATTTCTTGCATTGGCTAAAGAGGGCATCACGTTTGATAATGTTTACCGAGTTGTTGAAGGCTTTGAAAAAAACGATATAGCCTTCACTGCTACCGCTGAGGATATGACTCCTGTAATGAAAAAAATCATTGAGGAGTCAGCACTTTGCGCAGGGAGAATGGGACATTCATATATAGGGACGGAGCATCTTCTTTTGTCAATGCTCAACTGTAATGAATGTGTGGGAACAAGGATAATAGCAGATCTTGGGGGAATTCCTTCGGTGATAAAGCATACACTTTTTGAGAGTGACGGTGAAATTGAGGGGGAACAGCTTGAAGATTCAAATGAAATATCCGAGGCACTAAAGAAATATTCAAAAAATCTGACCCAAAGGGCAAAACAAGGACTGATCGATCCTGTAATCGGCAGGGAAGAGGAAACTGCAAGGTTAGTGAGGATACTTTGCCGTCGAACAAAAAATAATCCCTGCCTTGTGGGTGAGGCGGGTGTTGGGAAGACTGCAGTTGTGGAAGGACTTGCAAGGCTTATAAATGACAAAAAGGTTCCAAGCGATCTATGGGACAAGGCAGTATTGAGTCTTGATCTTTCACTGATGATAGCAGGAGCAAAATACCGAGGCGAATTTGAGGACAGACTCAAAAAGGTAATTTCGGATGCGGAGAAAAATAAGAGGCTGATATTGTTCATCGACGAGATCCATACCATAATCGGAGCCGGCAGTGCAGAGGGAGCGATGGATGCGGCAAATATATTGAAGCCGGCACTTGCAAGAGGCGAGATACAGGTCATTGGAGCAACCACCCAAAGCGAGTTTCGTAGATATATAGAAAAGGATCCCGCCCTTGAAAGAAGGTTCGGCAAGGTTGAGATAAGAGAGCCTGACGAGGAAAAGGCGGTGGAAATATTAAAGGGACTTCGGGAAAGATATGAGGAGTTTCACAGAATTCAAATCTCAGACGGGGCGATAGGAGCCGCGGTAAAGCTATCTGTAAGATACATTACGGGGAAATATCTGCCGGACAAGGCTATAGATGTAATGGATGAGGCAGCAGCCAAGCTGAAGCTTGATTCTGGGGGGAAAAATACGGAGGTCTTGCCCATACTGACAGAGAACGACATCGAGGAAACAGTTCGGTCAATTACGGGTATCCCTGTAACCAAGGAGCAAAAGGGAGTGGATATTGACGGGCTTTCAGCAAAGCTGAAGGAAAGGATAATCGGACAGAACGAAATTATAGATAGAGTGTGCCAGGGTATAAAAAGAGGCTTTGTGGGGATAAACGATCCTGAAAGACCCATTGGTGTATTTTTGTTTACAGGTCCAACGGGTGTGGGAAAAACCGAGCTTGCACGGGCAATTGCAGAGGAGGTTTTTGGAAAAGGATCAATTGTAAAGCTTGATATGAGCGAATATTCGGAAAAGGGAAGCAGTGCCAAGATTATAGGCTCAGCTCCGGGATACGTTGGGTATGATGAGGGCGGTCGGCTGTGTAGGAGGATCAGACAAAATCCGTATACATTAGTGCTGTTTGACGAGATCGAAAAGGCACACGAGGAAATTTACGATCTGCTTTTGCAAATACTTGATGAAGGGACTTTGACCGCCTCTGACGGAACTGCAGTCAGCTTCAAAAACTGTATAATCATTATGACAAGCAATATATATAATGAAAAAGGAAAGAAATCGGATATCGGTTTTTCTGTGGGTCAAGAGAAAATAAGAAGGGACAGTAATTTTGAAGGGGTCGAAGGGTATTTTAAGGCGGAGTTTATAAACCGAATGGATGATGTATTGGTGTTTGAGCAACTAAGCGAGGAGGATTGCCGCCGCATCACAGTGCTTATGATGGTAAAATTAAAGACAAGACTTATGAACAATAGTGACATTGAGCTTGTATATGATGAGGAATGTATCAATGCATTGACTAAAATAGGATACAATAAAAAGTATGGTGCAAGGAATATAAAAAGGACTGTGCAAAGGTATGTGGAGGACAAAATATCTGAGGATATCATCAAAGAAAAACTGAAGGAGCACAGTCGGATAAGGGTTAAATATCAGGGTGGGGATTTTTACTGGGAATATGAAAATACCAATTTGCCAATCGGATGAAAATGCTTTGAAAAAGAGAAGTTATATGGTAAAACAGCACCAAACTATGCAAAAATCTTGTAAAATAAAGCAAGTAAAAAAAGATTAAAAAAGTCGAATTTTTTTTAAAAAACCACTTGACAAAAAGGGTTTTCTGTGGTATTATATACAGGCACTTGGGTGTGCGTACGGCGGAATAGCTCAGTTGGCTAGAGCAT
>SVUF01000133.1 GCA_015063395.1 Oscillospiraceae bacterium | reverse complement strand
CAAATGCGATGGGCTGTGTTTCTTCAACTATTTTATAGGGGTTGATGCCTTTTGCATCACAGATTTCCTTACATTCGTCGATGGAGGAAATTCCGTATTCTTTAAGAGCGGCAAGGATCTTGGCCTCGCGTCTTTCGTAACCTTCAAACTGTGCCATTTTGTAATTCCTCCTTATAATTATTCTTTACGGGGATCGATGTACTTCACAGCATCTGCGAAGCGGCCGTATGTACCCATTGACTTTGTATAAGCTTCACCGGGTTCCATACCCTTCTTGATGAAGTCTGTCATCTTTCCGAGAGAAACGAATTCATATCCGATTACCTCATCGTTTTCGTCAAGAGCCATTCTTGTGCAGTAGCCCTCTGTCATTTCAAGGTATCTTACGCCCTTGTCCTTTGTTCCGTACATTGTACCAACCATTGAACGAGCGCCCTTACCGAGGTCTTCCATACCTGCGCCGATTACGAGACCGCCCTCTGAGAATGCGGACTGTGTACGACCGTAAACGATCTGGAGGAAGAGCTCACGCATTGCGGTATTGATAGCATCACAAACAAGGTCTGTGTTGAGAGCTTCAAGAAGTGTCTTTCCGGGAAGGATTTCTGCAGCCATAGCTGCGGAGTGTGTCATACCGGAGCAGCCGATAGTTTCAACAAGTGCCTCCTGAATGATACCGTCCTTTACGTTGAGGGAAAGCTTACAAGCTCCCTGCTGGGGTGCACACCAGCCGATACCGTGTGTATAACCGGAAATATCGGTGATCTGCTTGGACTGAACCCACTTACCCTCTTCGGGTATTGGTGCGGGACCGTGCTTGGGGCCTTTTGTAACCGTGCACATATTCTGCACCTCATGGCTCATTGCGTATTCACAATTGCTCATAATATGTATCTCCTTATATAATAAAAATTTAGTACCCTGCATCTCTGCATACAAGTTTATTATACAACATTCTCGACATAAAATCAATATATTTATTAAAATTTTACTTCGATTTTTTTGTTTTTGTTTTATTTTTTATATTCATGTTCTGATTTAAAGTGGCATTTTTGCGGTGATGTGATATACTGATAACAAAAAGTAAAAGGAGCAATTTTGTGAACCGAATAAAAAGATTATCCGACCTTGATGTCGGAGATGTTGGTGTAGTGAAGAGTCTTCCTGTCGAAAAAACGATCAGAAATAAGCTTATGAATATTGGCATGACGGCAGGGACATATGTTGAATGTATCGGAGAAAGTCCGTTGAAGGACCCGAAAGCGTTTCTGATTCGAGGCGGTGTTGTGGCTTTGCGCTTTGAGGATTGCTTTGAAATATTGCTTCAGTGAGGTTATCTTATGGGACTTACAAATTCATCAACGGGGGGATCAGTTTTAAAATCACGAAACCAAAGGGTAGTCTTTGACAAAACTGTGGTCTTGGCAGGGTGTCCCAATGTGGGAAAAAGCACTGTATTCAATGCCTTGACGGGAATGAATCAGCATACGGGAAATTGGGCAGGGAAAACTGTTTCTGTAGCAGAGGGGATATACAAGGGAAGAGGCGGTACATACCGAATAATCGATCTGCCCGGAACGTATTCTCTATTTTCGGGCTCAAGTGAGCAGGAGCTTGCAAGGGATTATATATGCTTTGGAGACTACGATCTGCTTGTGGCTGTTTGCGATGCTACTGCTCTTGAGAGAAACTTGATTCTTGTGCTGCAAATGATTGAAGCTTCGGACAATGTAATACTGTGTATAAATCTTATGGACGAGGCTGAGAAGAAGGGAATTGAAATCGATTTTGACACCCTCGAGAAGCTTCTTGGAATTCCTGTTATCCCGGTCAGTGCCAATAATAAAAGTACTTTGAAGGCACTTGAAGAAATGATTGAAAAGGGCAAAGACGGTGATCACAAGGTAAAAACAACAAATTATCCAAGGGCGGTGACAGAGTCGTGTGAGATATTGATGTCGGGCTCCTCTAAGCTTGTGCAAATGTCGCGGCGTGGACTTTTTGCTTCCTTAAGGCTTCTTGGCGGTGAAAGCTCCTTTGAGAAAGCTTTTGCTGATCATTTTGGGAATCAAATAATTCAGAAAAAAGAATACAAGGAAGCATTAGCGTCGGCTAAGGATCACCTTTATAAAAACGGGATCTGCTCCTGCATTGAGTTTCACGATGCGGTGCTTGAATCCCTGGTGAAGAACGCGGAGAATATTGCTTCAAGGGCGGTAAGATTTAAAAAATCCCAAGTTTATGAAAGGGATAGACGCCTTGACCGAATACTGACTGATCGGAAATACGGCTTTGCGGCAATGCTTATTTTGCTTTCAGCGGTGTTTTTTATAACAATTTGGGGTGCAAATTATATTTCCGATTTTTTATATTATATTTTTGGAAAACTGCAATTACTGTTGGAGCGCTTTGTTGGCGGTCTCGGAATCGGAAAAAAGGGGATCGGATTTATTATTGACGGTGTCTTTGGAACAACTGCTACGGTGGTTTCGGTAATGCTTCCTCCAATGGCAATATTTTTTCCTCTGTTTACGATTCTTGAGGACTTGGGGTATTTGCCGCGAATTGCTTATAATCTTGACAGACCCTTTAAAAAATGCGGTAGCTGCGGAAAGATGTCCTTGACAATGTGTATGGGGCTTGGGTGCAACGCTGCAGGGGTCGTTGGAAGCAGGATCATTGATTCCCGCAAGGAAAGGATTATTGCAATCGTAACGAATTCTTTTATGCCATGTAACGGAAAGTTTTCAGGACTGATCACTGTGATCACACTTTTTGTTATAACGGGGGGAGGTTTACTTTCAAAGCTGGGCAGTGCCGCTTGTGTTCTTGGCTTAATAGCACTTGGTGCGGTAATATCCTTGGCATCATCGCATATTCTTTCAAGGACATTGCTTTCGGGGGAATCCTCACACTTTGTTCTGGAGCTTCCGTCGTACCGTAAGCCTCAATTTTTGAGGGTGATTGTACGTTCCATGCTTGACAGGACCTTGTTCGTTCTTGCCAGAGCTATAGCTGTGGCGGCTCCTGCCGGCGCTCTTATATGGCTTCTTGCAAATATAAATGTAAGCGGCGTCAGCTTGCTGGGACATATGTCATCATTTTTTTCGGATATCGGAGAATTTATGGGTCTTGACGGAATGATCCTTACTGCGTTTTTACTTGGCTTTCCTGCAAACGAAATTGTGATACCCTTGATCATTATGGGATATTCCGCAGAAACATCAATAAATTTTGAAATGGGTTATGAGGGAATTGGGGCATTGCTTACGGCGAACAATTGGAGTGTTAAGACTGCCATATGCTTTTTGATTTTTTCCCTATTCCATTTCCCATGCTCTACCACGCTTTTGACTGTTAAGAAAGAAACGGGAAGTGTATTTTGGACTTTGGTGTCAGCGCTGTTGCCGACTTTTATAGGATTTGTTCTTTGTTCTATTATAAATTTTGCATTCAGCTTGGGTGTATAAGTAAATTTTTTATAAAAAATTCATTTTTCCTATTTAAAAATACTAAATTATATGGTATAATAACATGAAAATATATATCCCATAAGCGAGGATCTTGAAATGAAAGATGAAAAGTCAATAAGAGCAAAAGAATATACAAGAAAGTACGCGGCAATATATACTGCAACGGCAATACTCTGTGTGCTTGTTG
>SVUF01000015.1 GCA_015063395.1 Oscillospiraceae bacterium | reverse complement strand
TGGTTGGTCTTATCGTTGGTATGATCATAGCCTTTAAAGCCATGATAAAATATAACAACGGCATTTTTTAACCCTATTTTCAGCATATTTATAAACCTCCTTGACTCCTTGGAGGTTTATTTTATTTTTATCTTGAAATTAGCCTTATTATGTGTTATAATACCCTTATCAAAAAGGAAAGTGATGTATTTTATGAAAAAACTTTTTACCGTACTATCCTTGGCAGTTATACTGTCCTTTGGAATTACCGCCGTGATAAAGCTTACACCCCGTCAATCGAGGGATGGGCTTTCCAACACTGATGAGCCCGTTACACAGGACACCTATACCCCCGTTGTTCCGCCAATGGACGGTGACACCTATATCTACAAAAGCCTTACCCTTGACGGAACGACCCACAAAGAGACCGTCAATATAAACGGCATAAAGATCGGGGACATATCATTTTTCATTCCCCAAGTAACCTACAGTGACGCCCCGAAGGTTGCAGACAAAATAAACTCTGTTCTAAAAGCCAAAGCCGAGGATCACTTGAAGAACTACCGTGAGGAATGTAATTTTCTTGCCATGGATTTTGACCCCGAGGAAATGTCACCCTACAGCTACAATTCCTCCTCACGTCTGTATGTTTCAAAAAACACCGTCAGTGTAAAAATGACAACCGAAATCGATTATGGCTCAGTTCTCACTGAAAAAAGCGTATTTTGCTATAATTTCTCCATAGAAACAGGTGAGGAGATTACACTCAGTGACACCGGTATTGAGAAATCCGCTCTTATTGACGCCATCATTGAAAAAAGCCTTACCATGTCCGACTATGAATTCATTCCCGAGTATCAAAGCTATATCAAGGAGCACATCTGCAACAGCTGGTATATCGACAAAAAGGTGATATACCTTGTATATGTACCCTTTGAGATCACAGCAGGTATTCACGGTACTGTTGAAATTGCGGTGGATCTTGATTCTATAAAATAACAGCGGTCCCCACCGCAGGGACAAGCTGCCCTCTACAACATCGCGCCTTCTTATATTTGCTTTACTCCGTAACCGAGGGATTTCCCATAAAGTTATAAAAATTCCCACAAACCGTTTATATTCGGTCTGTGGGATTTCTAATTTTACCTATTCTATTTAAGATTTATTATGATGCCGCTCCAACAAGAAGTCCAAGATCGATGGGCACATCGTATACCGTCAAGGCTGAATGAACGGAAATTCTTGTGCCGTTGTAGACCTCTGTAAGTCCGCCTCCGCCGTTTCGTCCAAGATTGGTTCCCGCAACCACCTCTTGACCAACGGTCACCTTGAAGTGTGAGTCTGAAAGGTTCCAATACCAGCTGAGAAGTCCCATACCATGATCAATGACAATAAGACCTCCTGTATACTCTGTTGTACCAACATATACAACTCGTCCCGGTGCAACTGCGGTTACATTATCATAAACCGTGCCCACATATGCATAGTCGTATGCGGTATACTGTGTTTTTGTGGTATCCAGAGAATATGTCACAAGATCTCCGAAGTTTATTCTCTTTGTTGCATTGTATGCCCAAGAGAAGTTTTCAAGTCCGTAGATCCTTGCAAATGTCGTATTTGAGTATATCTCGTCCTTGATCTCCGCAAATATCTTGGGATATGGATTTGATACTGCACCGATCTCCTTCAAAAGCTCTTCGGTAACTCTTGTGATCTTTTTTGCAGGGAATGTTCTTGCTTCAAGCGATACAAAAAATTCTATCTGATCTCCATACGCCTTTACAGTGTATGTAATGCCCTTGCCCGTTGCGTTAAGGGGAATGGGCAGAAGCGCACGGTATACGCCCTTGTCAGCGAAGAATTTAACCTCGTACTGCTCCTTAAGGGATGATGTCACCGAGATCTTTGAAAGATCCACCTCGGGATTTGTACATGTCAGGATCAAAAGCTCTCCGGGAACAGCCTCGGTCTTACTGATTGTAAAGGTTGCCGAGGGCGTCATTGTTGCACTGAAGAAGTATTCCGCAGCTCCCGCACAATCCTTGTCCTCTGCCTTTTCCCATACTGCATTCAAGGTGATGTCCACCTCAACGGGATTCTTGATGGTTATATAGCAAAGCTCTTCAAACACGCCTTCATAAAGTACATTTCCCTCTTTGTCGGTAACCTTTGCCGAAAGCTTTGTGGGTTCAACTGAAAACTTTGGCTTGAAGGTTGCTGAAAGCTCTGAAAGCTTTTCTCCGCCGCCAAGAGTGGGCTTCATCTGAACCTCTGCATATTCGCCGTTCAGCTTTTTATATTCCCATGTAATGCTCTTGGGATTTACTATTGTATCAACCACTACCATTTCAGGATATGAGGATGTAAAATACGCACCCTCTGAATACTCGGATTTGAGGAACTCCTCACTTGCCTTGGCATTGGAATAATAATACTTACCGCCGCCGCTTCTGAAATAGCACTCCGCAGGATCGGCACTGAAATAGAATCTGTATGTCACCTTGCCTGCAGGTCCGTCAAACTCCGCTTCATAATACTTACTTGCGTCCACCGCAAATCCGAGATATACGGACGGCTTTGCATTTTTGGTCATATCAAGAAGCAATTTCAAGATCTCAGAATCCTTGTCTCCGTCAATACTTCTGCCGTAAGGATCCTTGATGACCACGGACTGAGCATAATAGCTGTCGATATAGTTATCCTTGCCCTCGGGTGGTTTTATAGATGTATCCTCAGGTGTTTCGGCAGTTTCCGTAGGGGTTGGGTTGACTCCTGTTGTTTCGGGAACATCTGTTGTCACACATCCCGAAAGCATCACAGTCAAAAGCAGTACCGCAACGAATGCCAAAATTATTTGTTTTTTCATTTTATCTCTCCTTGATAATTCAGTTTATAACCATTCCGCCATTTACGCCCAGGACCTGTCCCGTAATGTATGCTCCCCCGTCGGATGCAAGAAACAACACTGCGGCGGAGACATCATGGCATTTGCCCGTTCTTTCCAAGGGTATTTCACCAAGGATCTCTTGAACGACCTCAGGGGAAAGTGACTTGTTCATGTCGCTTTCAATAAATCCCGGGGCAACACAGTTCACTGTAATTCCCGAGGGTCCAAGCTCCTTGGCAAGTGCCTTGGTCATTCCGATGAGTCCTGCCTTGGCGGCACTGTAATGCACCTCACATGAAGCGCCTACCTGTCCCCACATGGACGATATATTTATTATTCTACCCCATTTTTCCCGAAGCATATCACCAAGGGCAAATTTTGTACAATAAAATGCTCCGTCAAGGGTGACTCCCATCATAGTATGCCAATCATCATCGCTGATGTCGGAAAACGGCTTTATATCGCTTATTCCTGCATTGTTTACAAGTATATCGATCCTGCAAAACTTACTTTTCAACACTCCAAAAGCTTTTTCAACATCTTCTTTTTTGGAAACATCGCACTGTATTCCATATGCTCCCGTTTCCTTTGAAAGTGCATTTGCAGCCTCGGTGTTGCTTTTATACAGGAAATATACCGCGTATCCGGCTCCTGCAAAATCCCTTACAAGCTGTGCGCCAATGCCTCGGGATCCCCCTGTTATCAATACATTTTTCATTTCTTTATTTTCGTTTTATTATTTTTATAACGCTTTCTTTATTTAGACAAAAGAACTGCATCGTCAACGGCAAAGCCCCGATAATGCAGTCCTTAATCTATTCGGTATTACTTTCTCTTGTTCTTACCAATCATCTTGAAGATGTCGTCAAGCTCGTCGCCGTATTCGGACTCTTCCTTTTCCTCGGGCTCTTCATCCACGGGATCTTCGTCAACAACCTTGTTATTGTTGTTTGTCTTCTTGCGTGCATCCTTTGAATCCTTTGCACCTGAATCAAAGCCTGCAGCAATAACAGTAATTCTGATCTCATCATCAAGAGTTTCGTCGATGATTGCACCCCAAATGATTGTTGCATCGGGATGAGCTTCATCTGTGATGAGCTGAGAAGCAGCTGCGATCTCTTCAAGTGAAACATCGGGAGATGCTGTAACGTTGACAAGAATTCCTCTTGCGCCGTCGATTGTTGTTTCGAGAAGAGGACTGGAGATTGCAAGCTTTGCTGCCTGTTCTGCCTTTTCCTTGCCCTGTGCAGAGCCTACACCCATGTGAGCGTATCCTGCATCCTTCATGATGGTTGTTACGTCTGCAAAGTCAAGGTTTACAACTCCAACGTCGGAGATGAGTGTGCAAATGCTTTCAACACCGTGCTTGAGAACATTGTCTGCCTCGCTGAATGCGTTGAGGAATGTAATTCTTGTCTGAGAGATCTGCTTGAGTCTTTCGTTGGGGATCACAAGAAGTGAGTCCACGTTTTCACGAAGGTTCTTGATTCCGATCTCTGCCTGATTCATTCTCTTCTTTCCTTCAAATTCGAAGGGCTTGGTTACCACACCAACCGTGAGAATTCCCATGTCACGTGCAACCTTTGCAACAATGGGAGCTGCACCTGTTCCTGTTCCGCCGCCCATTCCTGCAGTGATGAATACCATGTCCGCACCCTTGAGAGCGTTTGTGATCTCATCTACACTTTCCTCTGCTGCTCTTGCTCCGATGTCAGGGTTTGCTCCTGCACCGTGTCCCTTTGTAAGCTTTTCCCCAATGGAAACCTTAACCTCTGCAAGTGACTTGTTGAGAGCCGCCTTATCTGTGTTGATCGCTATAAACTCCGCTCCTGTAAGACCTGAAGCTACCATTCTGTTTACGGCATTGTTTCCGCCGCCGCCAACTCCTACTACCTTAATGCTGACAACTGTATTGTCATACTGATTCTCATATGGCATATCTTTGCCCTCCTTAATATCTCCTCGATTGATTCAATCTTTTATTTTTTTAATCTATATTCTTTCACCCTCGGTGAAAAATAGTTCTTTACCTTATAATAATATTATATCTTATATGAAATTTCAAGGGTTGTTGCGATTTTTAACAAATTGTTTACATTTTTATTCTTCAATAAAATAAGCTTTTTTTGGGTTTTTCACGTTTATCGTTCCTTTTTCCCCTTTTTCCAAGGTCTCGATTATTCCGTCCACAAATTTCAGCTTCACATCAAAGTCGGTTCTGTCTCCGAAAAGGATCGTAAACCTGTCCCCATACTTGACCTTTATGTCAAATCTTGACTTCATATCAACGAAGGCGATCTGCTCCTTGAAGGTACATTCCCTCAGCTTTGTCAAAACCTCCTCAACAGCCTCAACATCGGTATCATCGCGGTATTTGATGACCTCACCCTCAACTGCCAATGACACCTCGGGCACATTCATTTTCATAACTCCGCTGAATTTCTCGGGGATTGTTTTTCCAAGATATATGATCTTTCCTTTTTTGGAGACAACCGCACATTCCCCTGCATAATCAAAGGAATACGAGGGCTCCTCCTCGGTGACGATCAATTTGATTCCCGACGGATACTCATATTTCTTTTCCAGCTTCAGTGAATAAATCATGGGAAAATCCCCTGCAAGCCTTTTTGCAAACCTTTTTTCATTTGCAAAAAATATACTGTCTCCCACCTCAATGCCAATGGCTTCGATAATGTCCTCACTGGAATAATATTCAAGTCCCTCCACCTCAATTTCGGTTATTCGGAACACCGTATATGCCGCAACTCCAAGAGCAATCACCAACACCGCAACGCCTATGACAATGGCAAGGATCAGTGCCGAGGCTCTTTTTCTGCTTGATCCCATATTGCTTTTTGAACCTGTGTTTATCGCCTTGATCATTTCTTCCTTACTTGAGAAATGATTGTTGTTTCCATTGTTTTCGTTCATTTTTTCTTTTTATCCTCAATTATTTTGAAAAGACATTTGCATATCCTGTCACCTGAGTCGGGAATTGCAAGCTTCAGCGCCGCACGCCTCATATCTTCCATCATCTTTTCATCGTCAACAACCGAGCTTACGGATTTGTAAAGAGTATCCCCGTCAAGCTCTCCCTCGCGGATCACAATTGCCGCTCCGTCCTCTGCAAAGAGCTTTGCGTTTTTATACTGCTGGTCGTCGGTTACATTGGGAGACGGGATCAGAATCGAAGGCACTCCAAGGTATGCAAGCTCGGAAAGTGTAAGGGCGCCCGAACGGCATATTACAAGATCCGCCGCCGACATTTTTTCGGGCATGTCTGAAATGTATTCAAGGATCCTTACGTTTGGAAGCTCGGAAAGACCCATTTCCTTTGCCTTTTGGGACACCTCGGCAAAATGTCTTGACCCTGTTGAATGGATCAAAAGCACGTCGGGGTTTTCCCTTCCGTATGTATTCATAAGCCCAAGGACCTCATCATTGATCCTGTTTGCTCCAAGGCTTCCACCAAAGGAAAGTATCATGGCACGGTATTTTGATCCGATCTCCATGTCCTTTCTTGTTTTTTCGCGGTTTACCGTTTCAAAATCGGGACGAAGGGGCGTTCCCACATGGACAACATTTGCCTTTTTGTCAAAAAGCTTTTTTGTTGCCTCAAAGTTTACAAACACAACGTCCACCTTTTTTTGAAGGTTCTTTACAACAAAACCGGGAATACTGTTGGACTCATGAAGAGCGCTTGGAATTCCAAGGGACGCCGCCGCGCTGACAATCGGCCAGCAGGCATATCCTCCCGTTCCCACTACAAGATCGGGCTTTTCCCTTTTTAACAGCTTTTTAGCCTTTATAAATGATGTAGCGGTATAATATGCGGTCTTGATGTTCTCAAGGGACAGGCTTCTTTTGATCCCTTGGATCTGTATATGATACATGGGATACTTTTTTACAAGCTTGTTCTCCATGCCCTTTGGTGTGCCGACATAGTATACCTCAATGTCCTTTTGCCTTTTCTCGATCTCCGAGGCTATGGCAAGGGCAGGATTGATGTGCCCCGCTGTGCCGCCTCCCGATATAAATAGTTTCATTTTATCCCGTCCTTTACAGTAAATTACATTTTGTCAAAGCATCAGCCTTCCTTTTGAGCATATCTTGAAAGAGCAAGTATTATGCCCACCTCGATCATCAGTGAAATTATAGACGATCCGCCGTAGCTGAAAAACGGCAAGCTGATTCCCGTGTTGGGAAGCAAAGTTGTTACAACCCCCATATTCAAAAATGCCTGCATGCCGATGCTTACGCAAAGACCCCACATTGCCATTCTTGAGAAGGTATCGGGTATCCTCTTTCCAACAACATACCCTCGCCACATCAAAGCTAAAAACAGGATCACAACAATGGCACCGCCAACAAATCCCATTTCCTCGCAAACGATGGTGAATACAAAGTCATTCTGAGGCTGGGAAACAAACAAATGCTTCTGACGGCTTTCACCGTATCCAACTCCCATAAATCCCCCGGAGCCAATGGCATTGAGTCCCTGCATGGACTGCCACAGATCTCCCTTTTCCTCAAAGCGTGAGGGGTCAAGCCATGCCTCAATTCGTATCCACGAATAATGGGTTACGAGCTTTTTTATAAATCCCGGAGCATTGTCCTTCAGGTCTTGGTTTTCATACTGCATCAGATACCCGATGACCAAGCATACGATGAGCAAGCCTATCAGCAACGCCACAAGAGTAAATGTGTGGTTCTTTTCCCCTGTAAAAACCATGATAATGCTGATAAGCACAAGGATTATAGTTCCCGAAAGGTGCATTTCCGCAAACACAAGAGCAACCACCACAAAGGCAATTCCGTATGGAGCAATTGTTTGAAGAAGCACTCCCTGTCTTTTTTTGAAGGTGCTGATCTTTTTCTCATATTTGGCATAATACATTGCAAGGGCAAGGATCAGCGCACCCTTTGCAAATTCCGAGGGCTGTAGGCTGATTATCCCAAGATCCAGCCATCTTCTTGTGATACCCTCTTTGATTCCAAGTCCCGGTATGAATATCATTCCCAAAAGCAAAAGCGCTCCTGCAAAATACGCAAGGACAAAGAATTTCACCCAATTTCTTTTCAGAACATTGTTATAAAGACACACGATCAGTGTTGCAAGAAAAGCTCCGATCAAAAGATATATGATCTGATTTTTTACAAAGGCGTAGCTGTTGTCCTCCTTGATGTATGCATAGGCATAGCTTGCGGAAAACACCATTATTATGCCGTAGCCCGCAAGGATCATAAAGATCATAAGAAGGGGTATATCCACACTTCCGCAGTGAAGCATTACTCCGCTTGAAGCAGATCCGCCGTCATTGAGTATCTTGCCAAGTCTGCTGTCCCGAAGCCGTGCGCCAACGCTTTGGAGGGGCTTTTGCTCGGTGACATCTGTTCTTTCGCTTCTTTGGGAATATGAGCCCGGAGCATCTTTTTTTATATTGCTCTCATAGATCTTTTTCCCGGCACTTCTTTCCGTTTGGGAGCTTTGCTCCTTCAAGGTCTCCTTTGGCTGCTCCTTTATTTGCTCCTCGGGCTTTGCTTTTCTGATCTTTACAGTGTCGCCGCTGACCTCAACAATCTTTTTTTCTGTGTTTTCATGCCTTGGCTGATCATTTTTCTTGATCCTACCGACACTGACAACGGGTCTTTTTACATATAGCTTTCCGCTGTATCTTTCAGAACCGTTTTCATGATTTTCGTTTCTTTCTGCCATTTCCGTCTCCTTCCCTGAGCATTGACGGATTTATATATTCATTCCAAAATACGCAACAACAGCAAACACAAGAGTAATTGCCGAGAATACCGACACGATCTTTATTTCTGACCAACCGCATTTTTCAAAATGGTGATGTATTGGGCTCATTTTGAATATACGCTTTCCGTGTGTAAGCTTGAAATATGTAACCTGCATCATTACCGACGCAGTTTCTGTTATGTAGATGATACCGACAATAACCGATATTAACGGATTTCCTGCAAGTATGCTCATTCCGATTACAAGTCCGCCAAGGAAAAGAGATCCTGTATCTCCCATAAATACCTTTGCGGGATAAAAATTATACACCAAAAATCCAAGACATGCTCCAACTGTAAGAGAAGCTATGATTCCAAGAGATCCGCTTCCGAGAACAAGACCTACCACCACAAAGAAGGCTCCCACAATTGCGGTCACCGTTGACGCAAGTCCGTCAATTCCGTCTGTGAGGTTTACGCTGTTTACAACTCCCGTAATAAGAAGAAGCATGATTATGTAATATACGATGCCAAGCTCAAGATCAAATGAGGTAAAGGGTATTCTGATGCTTGTTGAAACGAGCCCGAACACTCTCAAAAGGAAAAGATATATTCCCGCAGCCCCAAGCTGTAAAATATATTTCTGTCCCGCGCTCAAGCCTTCGTTTTTGCCGTGGGTGAACTTTGCATAGTCATCTATCATTCCGATAACTCCGCACATAAGGGCAAACCCAAAGGTCACAAAAAGCTTTGTAAAGAATTTTTCCTCAGTTATATCAAGGAAAAAATATGACACCAGTGAAAAAACTAAAGCACATATACTTGAAGCGCAAATGAAGGCAATTCCGCCCATTGTGGGGGTTCCCTCCTTACCCTTGTGCCAACGGGGACCTATGTCAAGGATCTTCTGTCCCATCTTTTTACTTTTGAGTATCGGTATCAGTATTCTTGTGAAAAGCGCTGTCAAAACAAAGGACAGTGCCAATGTCAATACAATGATAAGTTTCATGATGATATTCCCTTTTTTATTATTTTCTTTCCTTATTTATTCACTTTTTTGTTATGATTCCTTTGATTTCCTCTATAAGCTTTTCAAGCTCAACTCCTCGGCTTGCCTTGAACATGACGCAATCTCCCGGCTTAAGTTTTGATGCTATGACCCTTGCACCCTCTTCATAGCTGACATTTCCGAGATCCACCACGTTTTTTTCATCAATAGCTCCCGATCTTGAGGCGCCCTCTGCGATCTCATGAGAACCGAAGGCAAAAACAAGCTCTGCCTTTTGGGCGGCAAATGCTCCTACCTCCTTATGAAGTCCGTCGGAAAAGGCTCCAAGCTCCCTCATTTGTCCAAGCACGGCAACAGCCCTCATGCCCTTTCGCTTACAGTATCCTTCAAGAACTCCCAAGGACGCCTTCATGGACTCGGGACCTGCGTTGTAGCAATCCTCCATAAAGGTTATATCCCCAAGCTCCACAAAATTCTGTCTCATGCTTTCACTCTTGAAACTCATAAGTCCCCGTCTGATCTCATATTCGCTCATGCCAAAATACATTCCCACCAAAAATGCCATGGACGCGTTGAGTATATTGTGCTTTCCAAAGGTGGGAATTACAATACTTTCAATAACCTCACCCTTTACTGCAAGGTCAAAGGATGATCCGTTTTCGCCCTCGCAAATATTCACCGCTCTCACCTGGGACTCGGGATTATCAAGGGATACATACACGGCGTTTTCCCTGCCTGCAAGCAGGGGCTCATCACCGTTGAGGATCAATACACCCTTCTTTGAAAGGCCTTCTGTGATCTCGCACTTGGCATCCCTTATAGCCTCTCTTGAGCCAAGATGCTCAATGTGCATATTTCCTATATTGGTAATAATGGCGATATCGGGCTTGACAATGCTTGAAAGCGCACTGATCCCGCCCTTTGCGCTCATGCCCATTTCATATACCGCTGCCTTGTAGCTTTCATCAAGGGTCATAAGGCTCATGGGCAATCCCACTGCGCTGTTATGGTTACCGTGGGTCTTGTGGGTCTTGAATTTTTCCGAAAGGACCGCGTAAACCATTTCCTTTGTGGTGGTCTTTCCAACGCTTCCCGTAATTCCCACCACCGCAAGATCCTTCATTTTATCTCTTTTATGTGAAGCAATTCTTCCAAGTGCCTTCACGGAATCATCAACAAGAATTACCCTGTCCTCATATCCCACAGGAACAGTTGCGGATATGGCACACACAGCACCCTTTTCCAGCACCTCGGGAATAAAATCCGCTCCGTCACGGCGGGCACCCTTTATTGCTACAAAAACAGCGCCCTCAAAGATCTCACCCGAGTCCGTGGAAAATCCCGTAACTGCCATGTCCTTTCCCGAGTACCTTCCGCCGCAGGCATTGGCAATGTCATAAATTCCAAATCCCTTTGCAAATATCTTCATTACATTTCTCCGTTTCTGCCTATTTCAGCGACCTTCGCTTGTTCAGATATTTTTTGATTATTTCCTTTTCGAAAAAGCTGTGCTTTCCGTTTTTATCAATTTCATAATTCTCATGCCCCTTACCTGCCACGACCACAGTGTCTCCTGCCTTTGCATTCATTATGGCATATTCAAGGGCTTCTTCTCTATTAATTATAACGCATCTTTTCAAAGAGTCAAGAGTCATTCCCGAAAGAATTTCATCAATTATTTTTTTCGGCTCCTCGCTCCGTGTATTATCACTTGTCAGCACCACAAAATCCGCATAACATTCCGCAATTTTTCCCATGACGGGACGCTTTGTTCTGTCTCGGTCGCCACCGCATCCGAAAACCAAAACAAGCCTTCCTCCCCCCGAAAACTCCTTTACCGCCACAAGCAGATTTTCAAGAGCGTCTGGAGTGTGGGCATAATCTATAAACACCTCAATGTCCGCGTTTGAGCTGACCCTTTCCATTCTTCCGTCAATGCCCTTCATGGTTCTGATTCCAAGGGCAATATCCTCACAGCCAACACCAAGCGCCCTTGCCGCCGATGCCGCCGCAAGAGTGTTGGAAAAGCTGAACTGACCGGGAATGTGGGATATTATATGTATAGCTTCATTTTCCCCAAGCATATCGTATTCTATCCCGTCACTGTCGTTGCTTCTTTTGCCATAGAGTGTAAAATCCGAGATCATACGCAGACTTGAATAAAAATACTTGATACCCAAGGAATTTTCATAAATATACTTGCCGTAAGCATCATCTTCGTTTATAATGGAAATAATGCTTTTTTTGAAGAGCTTTGCCTTTGCCGCGGCATAGCTTTCCATGGTTTTGTGGAAATCAAGATGCTCGGGGGTCAGATTTGTAAAAACCGACAGCGTGAAGGTCACAGGCTCAAACTTATCGTATTCAAGAGCATGGGACGAAACCTCTGTAATGAAGTATTCATCTCCCGCTTCAACGGCATCCGCCATAAGCCTGTAAAGCTCCTTTGGCATTGGTGTTGTCATCTCGGCAGGATACTCCGTCCCGCCGATATAATTCCCAACCGTTCCCGTCATGGCGCATCTTTTGCCGCTTTTTTCAAGGATCGCCTTGATCATGTGGCAAACGCTTGTTTTTCCGTTTGTTCCCGTAACTCCAATGATCTTCAGCTTTCTTTCAGGATTTCCCGCAAGGTTGCTGTGGATTACGGCATCAGCCCTTCTTGTGCTTTTACAAAGCAGGAACTTTCCCGAAAAGCCCGAGGGCAATCTTTGGCAAATCACCGCGGCTCCTCGTCTGGAGGCTTCCTCCATATAATCATGGCCGTCGCTTTTTTCACCCTCAAGACAGATGAAGGGAATTCTCTTTCCGCAATTTCGGCTGTCCTCTGAAAGACCTGCAAACTCCGCTTCGGCGCTAATATTGGTCTTAATAACCTCAACGCCCCTTATAAAATTGGAAAATTTCAAACTATCACCTCGGAAGCATCTGATTTTTTAGATTTACACTTCCGGGTCTTTGAAATTAGTCTCCTACATCGTCAAAATGCTTTGACGTGATCTCAATAATACTTCCCTTGGGCAAAAGCTTACCTTCCGTGGAGGACTGATTTGTAACACTTGCATATGTACCGGCGTTATAATTCTGGGCTCCCGAAACCTTTACGTTGAAGCCCGCCTCCTTTAGCATGGCGATCGCCTTATAAGTATACTCATCCTTTACGTAGGGAACTGTCGAATACTGTATGTCAATTCCGTCGGTTATTATATTACCTGCGTCGTCATACTTAAGCTCACCCGTATAAAGTATTATTTTTCCGTCGGATTTTCTCATCACCTCACCCGAGGCGGGAACCTGGGCAACAATGTGGCTTCCCTCTCCGATTATTTCATAGTCGGCACCTGCGGATGTTATATTCTTTTTTGCCTTATCAACAGTGAGTCCTGTATATTCGCCCACAGTGAAATTAAGGCTCTTCATTTCTTCTTCATCATATTCGGGCTCGATTCCGAGATATGGCAGGATCTGCTCAAGAGCGTTTGCAACATAGGGGGCTGCAACAACACCGCCGTATCTTGTTCCCACAGGGGGATTGGGCTCGTCAACCATAATAATTATGGCAACCTCGGGCTTCTCCGCAGGGGCATATGCAACGCAAGAGCCGATTACCATATCGTCCTTGCCTGTTTCGGGATTTATTACACCCTTTTTCTCGGATGTTCCTGTTTTTCCCGCAACTCTGTATCCTGCAACATAGGCGTTCTTTGAACCTCCGCTGACCACGCCCTCTTTAAGAATTGCCGTAATGCGCTCTGCAACATCGGCGCTTACGATCTGTGTCTTTGGGGAATAATCGTAGCTTACAACAAGATTTCCGGAAGCATCGGTAAGACCGCTGACAACATGGGGAGTGATCAGATGTCCTCCGTTTGCAATGGCACATATGGAAGTGATCTGACGGAGGGCTGTTGTTGTAAAGCCCTGACCGAAGGACGACACCGCAAGGTCAACTGTTCCGAAATTATCCTCCGTAAAATAGGATCCCACTGACTCTCCGGGAAGATCGATCCCTGTTTTTTCGGTATATCCGTACTCAACAAAATATTTCAAAAACATCTTCGTGCCCAGCTCCAACGCCACCTCCATCATTGTGGGGTTGCAGGACTGCTGGAGCATATATGGGAAATAATGAGTTTCGTGACCGTTGCGGTTGTGACAGTGGATCATATTTCCAAGAACATTTTTTACACCCGTACAGGTGAATTCATCCTTTTCATTCAGGGTATTTTCCTGAAAAGCCATTGATGTTGTAATGGGCTTGAAGGTTGATCCCGGGCTGTATGTATAGGCAATGGTCTTGTTTGACCACATGCTTTGGAGCAGTCTTGTATACTCGTTCTGATACTCCTTGCTTCCCTCCTCATGCTCAGAGTTTTTCAGCTCCTCGGCATATTCACCCACAAGGGTATAGGGGGAATTCAAATCGAAATTGGGATATGTTGCCATTCCAAGCACGGATCCGTCGTTTACATCAATTACAACTCCGCAAACACCGTTACCCGCGCGGTTTTCCTCATAAGTCAGCTTAAGCTGATTTTCAAGTATGCTTTGCACCTTGGTATCAATTGTTGTTATAACATTATAGCCGTCCTTGGCGTCTATATATTTCTCATATTCTCCCGGAAGCTCGTTTCCAAGAGCGTCCTTGGAGCTTACATATACTCCGTTGGTTCCCGAAAGCTCCTTGTTGTATTGGAACTCAAGTCCGAAAAGACCCGCGTCCGTACCCATGACTCCGATGACTTGGGACGCAAGTACTCCACCCGGATAATATCTCATTGTGCCTTCCTCAAGGAACACGCACTCTGCAAGCTTGTTTTGACTTATGAAATCCCTCACCTTGTCGGCATCCGCCTTGACCACGTTTTTCTTTATGGTCTGATCCTTGCTTCCCTTGCCCGATTTGATCAAAATCTTTTGATAGATCTCATCATAGTCCACTCCGAGTATCTCAGAAAGACCCTCTGCAACGATCCTTTCATTTTCGCCCCTTACGTCCGCAGGAGATATGAACACTCTCCACACCGTAAGATTGGTGGCAAGAAGATTGGAGTTTCTGTCATATATATTTCCTCTGTTTGCCTTTATAACAGTTTCCTTCTGTATATTATCTATTACCTTATCAAGATAATAATCGTGATTCAATATCTGAAGGCTGAACATTTTTCCCAATATCATCATGGCAAAAACCGTAATTACAGATATGATCACTACAAGGTTTATTCTTCCCCGTTTTCTTTCATATAACTCGAACATCTATCTTCTCCATCTGTTACATTCTCATGGATCTATCCGCACGAGCCAAGCTGCGAACAGATAAATCACCGCTATTTATCGGAAAAGTGAGGAAGTAGCATATTTACTTTCCTCACTTTCTCTCTTAATTCTATTCCTATTGTCAAAATAATATTCCCAAAGAGGAAATATTATCCAAAGACATCGATCCATGCTTTGAAGGTATCTCCAAGAGCGTTCATTATGGTAACTATAGTACCGTAGTCCTCGGTTTCGGGCTCGTAGACCTCAACGGACTCATCTTCATCAATGTCTATATATACCTTTTTGCTGTTTTCGCTTCCAACCATTCCAAGCTCTGAGCTTGCATAGTCTCCTACCTCGGAAAGATCGTATTTCTGCTCGAACTCCATTGTAAGCTTTCTTTCCTCTGCTTCTCCCTTTTCAATTGCCGCCTCAAGCTCACTTATGATTTTCTGATTCTCGAAATACTGAACATTGTTTATTCCAAGGAACATCATCAGCACCAGCATAAGTACTACCGTAGGTATGGTTCCCGGAGAAAGCTTTCTTTTCTTTTCCTTTGAGTCAACACTGACAACTCTTGTGGTTTCCTCAACCTTGAAAAGCTCTACTGCCTCCCTTACCGCCACTGCCACGGTCTTTTTCGGCTTGTCGGAGTCCTTCTTTTTTCTAAGCACCAAGGATCTCTTGGGCTTTGCCTCAACAAGAGCTGATTCCGCCCCGTCTCTATCTTCGCATGAAACGGACTTTGTTTCCTCTTTTACCTCTTTTAACTCTTCTGCTCCGCTTTCTGCGCAGGTGATCTTGGCTTCCTGCTCCGCTTCATTATTTGTTTCTTTAATTATATTACTATTTATATTCTGCTGCTTTGTTTTTGCAGTCTTGACCTCGGGTATGTATAAATCTGTCGTACCAAGCCTTCCGCGTCCCTTTATTGAAACACCAAAGCTGTCTTCGAATTTAGGCTTTTTTATATTTTTGATCTTGTCAACATTGATCTCTTTCATTGTTGCCTCCAATTCTTGTTCCTGTCACCAAAAATTATAGCTTCTTTGCGCATCTGAGTCTTGCACTGTGGGAAGGGGGATTTTTTTCGATCTCTTCCTTGCAAGGAGATATATCCTTATATACCTTTATTTCGGCTTTGCATCCGCACACGCATACGGGAAAGCCGGGAGGACATGTACACTTACCTGTTTTTTCGGCAAATGTATGCTTTACGATCCTGTCCTCAAGGGAATGGAAGGTGATCACCGCAATGACACCGTCCCGATTGAGCTTTCCGATGAGTGCGTCCAATGTGGGCTTTATCACCAAAAGCTCCATGTTTACTTCAATTCTGATTGCCTGAAAGGTTCTTTTTGCAGGGTGTCCGCCTTTTTTTGCTGCAGCGGGCACTGCGCTTTCCACCACTGACACAAGATCGAATGTGGATTTTATTTCTTCCTTTTCACGTCTTGCGACGATCTTTTTTGCAATTGCGGCGGCAAATTTCTCTTCGCCCCATTCCTTAAGTATGCGTCGAAGCTCTCCTTCGCTGTATCTATTGACAACATCATAGGCAGAAAGCTCTGCATCGGGGTTCATTCTCATGTCAAGTGGTCCGTCAAGCATATATGCAAATCCACGCTCAGCTTCTCTCAGCTGCATACTTGATACCCCAAGGTCGATCAAAACACCGTCAATACCCTCGATGCCCATGGCATCAAGAATGTTTCCCGCCTCGGAAAAGTTTGAATTCACAAACTCGACCCTGTCAGAAAACTCGGAAAGCCTTTCCCTTGCAATTGCAAGAGCATTTTTGTCTTGATCAAAGCAAATAAGCCTTCCCTTGCTTGACAGCTTTTCTGCAATGCTGTAGCTGTGACCACCAGCTCCCGTGGTACAGTCAACGTATATTCCGTCGGGCTTGATTTCAAGAGCATCTATAGCCTCCGTTTTCATTACGGAATAATGTATTTCATCATAGTTCTTCATGTTAATCACCATTAAAGTCCTGCTGAACGGAAGATCTCACGCAGATCAACTTCCTCGTCTGCATAACGTGCATTGTAAATTTCAAGAGGCCATATTTCTATGTAGTCTCCGCATCCGAGAACTTTTACCTTGTCCTCGGGGTTAAGCTTTACAATGTCCAATATCTCTTGTGAAATGAGAATTCTTCCCTGCGTATCGATCTGTACTCTTTTCGAGGAGGAGAAAAGCTTGCGGTGTGCATCAAGAGTATTGGTGAACATCTGCTTTTTCAAGTTATCTCTCAGTTCCTCAAGGGTTTCAGGTGGGAATATTGCAAGAGATCCCTTTTCAAATCCCGGTGAAACATACACGTGCTCTCCAAGCTCAAGTCTCATTTCCTTGGGAAGAGCCATTCTTTTCTTGCTGTCGATTATGTATTCGCCCGATCCTGTGAGAAGCACACTTTTCACCTCCTTGAAATTGATCTCAACGTCATGATTTTTGGGAATTCCAATGGGAAACGCCTCTAATTTTCCACAAACGTCCACATTTGTCCCCACGTCGCAAAATCATTATACCATTTTATTCTTATAAATCAATTCCCCCAAGGTCATATTTTTTCATAAAAAAACCTAAAAAAACTTCACTTTTTATTTTTTAAAACAAATTTTTGGAATCTTTTTTATGTTTTCTGAACATTTGTTCTTATTTGCTTATATAATACATTAATACCATTTTTTGTTATTATAAGTCCCTTTCATTTACAATGAATTAACAAATTGCAAACACATTGGTCAAAAAGGTTGACAAACAGGCTTTTATTTGGTATAATCCATTTGAATATAGAATGAATCGGTATGCCTTTTTGAAGCCTTGGTACTTTCTTTTTGCTCCGATTTATTCAATTTTTTGGAGCTTATTATGAAAAAAATTCTTATCATCGCAATATTCCTTTCACTCATTTCCCTGTCAGTGCTTGCAGGGTGCTATATTCCCAGAACAGGACTGTATGAAAACGAAATGGGAACAAGGTACTATATCAAAGACGTTTATCAAACAGGCTGGCAGCAGATTGAGGGAGAAACATATTATTTTTCCAAGATCGACGGCTATATGGTGACGGAGTCTCAGAAGATCGGCGGAGTGTGGTACGGCTTCAACTCCGACGGAACTCTCGCAAACGGATTTTTGGCTGACAGCGACGGAACAAGATATTATAAGGATGGTGTATTTCTTACCCAATGGCAGAAGATCGATGGGGAGACCTATTATTTCTTCAAGGACACGGGTATTATGGCAACAGGCAATGTTACCATCGCAGGGGATGACTATACCTTCGGTAATGACGGTCGTCTTGTGAGCGCAAAGGACGGTGAGGACTCTTGACAAGGATATTGGACAAATATAAGGACCTTCCCTTTCACAAAAGGCTTGACCGATTTGCTCTTTCACCTCTTGCCTTTGCCATTCAGTTTTTTCTCGCCTGTCTCATCGTAATTCTTGATTTTCAAATAAACGGCGTTGCGATCTTCGGCTTCATCGGCATTGGAATGCTCGTTCTTTGCTCAGATCTTCTCTCAATTTGTCTGCCCATCCTTTTATGCTCCGTTTTTGCAACAGCCCTTTATGATTCCGCAGAAAAATTTTTGAGCTTTATAATTCCCGAGGCGGTGCTGATCGTCCTCAGCGTCATTTTCCATTTTCTTGTTTACGGAAGAAAAAAGCTGATGGTTGGCAAAAGCTTTTGGGGGCTTCTTGCGGTGTCGGCGGCAATTACTCTTTCGGGAATCGGTTCAATTTCCCCAAGGGAATATTTCGCCCCCTCCGCCCTTTATTACACCTTTTTCTTAGGCTTCGGGCTTCTTGCAGTGTATGTGATCATAAACACCTATTTTGACTGCAAAAGAGACTACGATGTTTTTGAAAAGTTTGCCATCATCATGTATTTCATGGGAATTTTCGCTTGTTTTAACATTTTGAATTATTATATTGACAGTATACAGGAGTTTATAAGTTCTCCCGGGCTTGTAACATTCCAAGCGGCAAACAATCTTTCCACATTTCTGATGTTTGCCCTTCCGTTCCCCTTCTATTTCGCCATTAAAAAGTCAAAGCTACATCTTGTATCCGCTTTTCTTATGTATGTCTCCCTGGTGCTTTCAGGCTCCGGAGGCGGTTTTCTCATGGGAAGTGTCATGATGCTTCTTTGCGTTGTTTACATGGCTGTATACGACAAAAAATGGAGAGTGCTGTGGATCGCGGTTTTGTCCGTGGGTACAGTATGCGGCATTATCCTTTTCGGACATCTGCTTTCTGTTTACAATTTTGCTTCATTTGAGGATATTTTTTACAGCAACAATTTCAGAATCGCTCTGTTCCGCCGTTCACTTGGAGATTTTGCGGAAAACCCGATTTTTGGAGCAGGTCTCACCCACCGCGGAAACACAGATATATACAACCCCAAGGCAGGGGCTATGACATGGTATCACATGATGCTTCCGCAGATCTGGGGAAGCATGGGCATTGTGGGACTTGCCGCCTACGGCTTCAACCTCTATAAGCGCGGACGCATGATCCTTGAGGCAAGACGGGATCTTTACAGCATGACCCTCGGCATGTCATATATAGGACTTTTCCTGATGTCACAGGTAAACCCCGGCGAGTTCTGCCCGATCCCCTATGCTCTTTTAGCAGTTCTGATCTTTATTTTCATTGAGCGCAAGCCCAAGGATCACATTCCCTTCAACAAAAATTAACGAGGTATACTTATGCATATTCCAACGGCGCCAACCACGGATCTTGAGATCATTTCATTTGAAAAGCTTCTCCTTGATGCCCTTTCTCCAAATGAAGATTATGACATATCAAAATGGCTTTTTGTGCCGAATAAATACGATGAATTCAGATATATTTTAGGCACAAGAGGAAGCAATCCTCTAATATGCGTAGGGATCAATCCGTCAACCGCAAGACCCGACAAGCTTGACAACACACTGAAGTCCGTGGAGCGCATCGCCATGTCAAACGGATATGACAGCTTCATCATGTTCAATGTATATGCTCAAAGAGCCACCAATCCAAAGGACATGGACAAGGAAATAAACATGAGCCTCCACGAGCAAAATATGGCAGCCTTTGAATACATATTGAAAAGCTATAAAAGCGAAAAGCCGTCTGTTTGGGCTGCTTGGGGAAATATCATCGAGATGAGGCAATATCTCCCAAGGTGTGTTGAGGATATGCTGACCCTTGGGGAGAAATACGGCGCAAGATGGTTTTCCTCGGGTGCTATATCCAAAAAAGGACATCCCCACCACCCTTTGTATCTTAAATCCACCTCCCCTCTTGATGATTTTGATGCTTATCACTATATACATAACATTTTAAAAAAATAAGGTTTATCCCAAATCACAGGGGAAATGTCAAATCGGCAAGATGTATTTCACAAGCTTTGCAGGAATTCTTTTGCAAAGTCTGAAAGCGAAAAATCTTGCCGAATTTTTTTGAAAATTTTTTTGATTTTTTTCAAAAAAGGTATTGACAAATTCGAAATTTCGTGTATAATAGTGTCGTTGCTTGAAGCGACACAACAAAAGAACGCGAGAGTGGCGGAACTGGCAGACGCGCACGTTTGAGGGGCGTGTGGTTTACACCGTACGGGTTCAAGTCCCGTTTCTCGCACCAAACGACAGGTTCAGACCTGTCGTTTTTGTTTTTCCCAAAAAAAGTTATTGACAACTGCGGTCATTGGTGGTACACTTATAAAAAGCAGCGGTGCCCTTTTGGTTTTTCTAAAATCAAGCAATTACCATAAAACAAAATTATTCCGCAAACGGAGGTATATCATGTCATTCAGCAATTATCTCGGCTCTCCCGAATTATATCTTGAGTCAAAGCTCAGAAGCTTCAGCTACAGCAATATTATTTGTATGGGTAAATATACATCCGACGTATGCTACGGCGTACGCCGAGAATTCAGAAGAAGCGGCAGGGATATCTACGTTACCCTTACCGTAAAGGTAGATTTTCATATGAGCAGCTCCGATTACGGTTTTTCGTCCGAGCTTGAGGACTTTCTTGAAGAAGCATTTGATGAGGAGATCTCCGTTTACGAGGATGCGCTTGAAGAATACGACGATGAATATGACGACGACCCCAAAAGCTATAATATATACAAGGTAACAATCAAGGACACCCGCTCAGGAAGATCCTTTGACTTTTACAACTGATTTATTTCAATAATTAATAATCAAAAATCCAAAGCAAAAAAAGTTTTGGATTTTTTTATTTATGTAACCTGACAGCAGAGTTTTACGCTATAATAGGTGTAGGGACAAAACAGTATACTGAAAACCGAATTTGCAGCAAAGGGGGGACAGCCTTGGAGGACTCAAAAATCGTTGATCTTTTTCTTGAAAGAAATGAAAAAGCGATCAAGGAATCGGAGAAAAAATACGGTAAGCTTATAAGACAGATCGCTCTATCCATTACTGAGGATCATCAGCTTTCAGAGGAATGTGAAAACGATACATATCTTTCCGCTTGGAATCTGATACCGCCAAATGAGCCTCGGGACTATCTTTCCGCCTTTCTGTCAAAGATCGTCCGCAATATTTCACTTGATAAATGCAGAGCAAGGCGAAGTGCCAAGAGAATGGCGGATACCGTAAGCCTTGACGATGAGCTTGCCGCGTGTCTGCATGGGGATATGAACGTTCCCGACGAGGTGGACTCAAGACTGCTTGGTGACGCCATCAGTAAATTTCTGAAGGATCAGCCCAAGGAACAGCGTATAATCTTTGTAAGACGGTATTGGTATCAGGATTCCGTTACAGAGATCTCTATGAGAATGAATATCAGCGAAAGCAAGGTCAAGGTGACCCTGCACAGAACCCGTGAAAAGCTGAAAAAATATTTAAAAAAGGAGGGGTACACAGTATGAAACAGAACAAAATTACGGATGCGATCAATTATCTTGACATGGATCTTATTATGGAAGCGGATATACCCGCACCCAAAAGAACCGTTTCACTTTCTGCAAAAATGAGGATCACTCTTGCCGCAGCTTGCGCTTTGCTATCCTGTATGCTGCTACTTGCTGTACCGTTTTTGAAGGTGGACTACGAGGACATCGCTCTTCCGCTTCTGCCGCCAACATCGGATACTCTGACAGATGACGGAACACCGACGGGCAAGCCCGTAACAACGGACCCCTTTGTAACACCCTCTCCGTCCGACCCTTCAATTACAGCCACCCCCGATGTAACAGATACCGACATTCCGCCCAATATACTTCCCGACCCTATGGAAAATATTATGGGACACCTCACTCTTGACGTAAACCCCTCCCTTGACATTACAGTGGAAAAAGGACTTATCAAGGATATCATCGGAGTGAACCCTGAGGGCGAAGAGCTGATAAAGGAACTTGACCTTGTTGATCTTCCTCTTGAAATTGCCCTTCCCATCATCATTGATGGATATATCAGCATGGGATATATTTCAAAGCTTAACACCTCTGTGATACTGATTTCGGCATACGATTCCCGTAATCCCGATGGTTGCAAGGAGCTTTTGGCACTTGCAGAAAGAATTACCACGGACACGGTTTCCAAAAAACAGCTTACTGCCTATATCATTTCGCAGAAAATAAAATACGACATCAATACGGAACGCTTTGCAGAGGCATACGGACTTTCCATTGGTAAGATGCAGTATATTCTCAATCTTCTTGAAAAATCCAACAATGTATCCTTTGAAAGCGTTGCAAAGGCTTCCGAAATACCTCTGAGTCAGCTTCTCGGTCTTGACATCAACAACAGATATCACGATTTTATCTACATCACAGACGGCTACAACGAATTTGGCGAAAAGCTTCTCATTGTCAAAAATGACGAGGGCAACTCCATCTGTATTCGCTGGGATCAGCTTTCCCGCGAGGAGCAGAAGGAAATCTACAAATACTATAAGCCATCGTTCCCCGTAGATACTGCCATTCCAAATTAACACAGAAAGGAGCATACTATGAAAAAGTCAACTGTATTAAAGCTTACTCTTATAATTACCGTTATAGTAACCTGTATTTGCGCGTTCTCACTGTCATCAAAAGCAGAAATAGTGGAAGGTACCTGCGGAGACGGACTTACATGGACACTGGACACAGATATAGGAGTTCTCAAAATCGAAGGAATTTACAAGGATTTTTATGATTATACCGACAAGCCTGCTCCTTGGAGCAGCTACAACAGCAAAATACACGAAATCCGTCTGCCGCCGACAATTTCATGGGACTTTGCCAATGAATTAAACATCTTTTATCCCCTTGAAAATCTGGAATCAATTAAATTCGGAGATTCCGACCAATCTGAAACCGGACGTTTTTACGTAAAAGGAAATTGTCTTGTTGACGGTTTTTCAGGCACACTGCTGCTTGGCTGCAACAATGCTTCCATACCATCTGAGGTTTCACACATCGGAGATTATGCTTTTTACAACAAAAAGCTCAAAGTCATTACCCTTCCCGAAAATACGGTTTCAATCGGAAGCTTTGCCTTTGCCAACTGCACAAGTCTCACAGATATCCACATTCCAAAAAATCTGACTACAGTTGGAGATTACGCATTTTCTAAATGCTATTCCTTAAAGACACTGGAGCTTCCTGATACCGTTGGCTTTATTGGAGAGGGTGCGTTTAATGGCTGCGGCTTTACACACTTCAAGATCCCATCAAGTCTTTCCTCAATTCCTTTCGAAGCATTCCGCTCCAGCAAACTTAACTCCATCAATATTCCCGAAAGTGTCAAGCACGTGGGAAGCAATGCCTTCAGCTCCTGCATGAAATTGACATCCGTTTATTTTGAAAACGGTACGGTCTCAATTGGAGACGGAGCTTTTAAGTGGTGCGAAAATCTTGAAACCGTTCGTCTTTCCAATGAACTTACCGCAATTCCCTATGACTGCTTCGCCGATTGTATAAAGCTGAAAAACATTGTCATTCCCGAAAAAGTTAAAAGCATTGGAAGATCTGCTTTCGCATATTGCAAAAGCCTTGAGGTTCTGAATATCCCCGACAGCGTGTCGGTAATTGAAAACTATGCATTTGAGCACTGTTACGGTATTCGTGAAATGTACGTTTCCAAAAACGTTTCAAAGATACACAGAAATTCATTTTCATCATTGCCGTCAGCACCAAGCATATCCCCCGAAAATCCATATTATCGCACAGCAGGAAATTGTATCATTGAGATTCCTTCAAAAAAGCTTATTTTGGCTTATAAGGACCATGTTATTCCCGATGACGGAAGCGTAACCGTCATTGGCTCCGGAGCTTTCCCGTCCTTTAGCGGAACTGAAATTATCATTCCCGATTCCGTAACTGTTATTGAAAGCAACGCCTTCGGCGGAGAAAAAATTGAAAAGATCACTCTTTCAAAAAATCTTAAAACCATCGGTGACGAATGCTTCAGCTTTTGCACAAGCATAAAAGAAATAATAATTCCCGAGGGTGTTACAGAGATTGGCAACAGTGCCTTTGAGAATTGCCTCGGTCTCAAATCCGTGACCCTTCCCGACAGCCTTGAAAAGATCGGATCAAAAGCTTTTTATTGCTGTACCACTCTCGAATCGGTTAATTTCCCAAAAAATCTGAAGGAGCTTCCGGATTTAATGTTTTACAGATGCGTCCGCCTTAAATCCGTCGATCTTACAAATGTAACGACCATCGGTGACGAGGCATTCAGATATTGCGAGGCTCTGGAGCTGCTTTATATTCCCGCAGGAATTAACTCTATCGGAAAAGATGCCTTCAACGACTGTAAAATCAAAAGCACGGTCTTTGAAAACGAATCCATGATGTTCAAATATCCTGCAGCTGTAACTGATGCCACCTTCTCCTCAACCGTTTATATCAATTCTGAGGACATAGCAAAGGATCCCTCAAAATATCCCCTTTTCAATTGCGGAAGCGTTGACAACATTGCTCTTAAAAGCGAATACGCCCCAAATGAATCATGGAGCGAATTTTACAAAATGTCAGAAGAAAGGGTTATATACAATAATACCGAATATACACTGTTTTGTCTGACCCCCATTGCCCGAAAGAGCAGTACCCACAACAAATATTATTTTGAGGACTCAACGGGCCACATGGTTTCAAACACTGAAAAAGAGGAGCACTATTTCCCCGGTTGTCCGGGAATTTGCGCAAGGTGTAATTATATGGTGGAAACAGATACTCACGGCAAGTCGGAGATATTCGTTGTTGATGACATGTACCATTACAGAAAATGCAACTACTGTCCCGACGGACATGATATTTGGGACAACACCAAGCACACATGGGACAAAGGAAAGGTAACTCTTGCCCCCACTCTTGATGCTCCCGGAAAGATCTGGCACAAATGTGTTGACTGCGGCTACAACAAGATCTTCCCGTTGGCTCAGCTTCAGCCCGAGGATACCGCAACTCCCATACCTTCAGAAGTGCCTGATGCCTCAGAAGCCCCCGATTCAGCAACGGATCAAGCTCCCACCGAGGAGCCTACAAAGGACCCTGAAACAGAAGCTCCCAAAACAAATACACCAAGCACAGATCCGCTTTTGGAAGCCAACGATAAAAATTCCCTTCTTACCACACTGCTTGTTTTGGCAGGAATTATAATCCTTGCCATGTCCGTGGTAATGATCCTGCCACTGCTCAAGGGTAAAAAGAAATAATTAATCTGAAATACAAAATACAGAAAGGAGATATAAAATGAAAAAGTCAACCCTGATCAAGCTTGCTTTGATGATCACTTTTATTACCGTTCTGATTTGCGCATCTTCCCTTTCATCATCGGCAGTTGTTCTTGAAGGTCGATGCGGAGAAAACCTCACATGGACGCTCGACAGCGGATCCGGTGTTCTTGAGATCAAGGGAAAAGGAGAAATGAAAATTGACGATATGTCCGTTTGGTCAAACTACGGCTCCCAAGTGAGGCATCTTGTTTTGTCAAGCGAAATATCCTACATTGATCCCATGGTTCTGTTCTACTTGAAAAACTGTCAGCTCATTACAGTCAGACCCTATAGCGATTATTACAGTGTGGTGGGTAACTGTCTTTATAAAAGGATAACCGTCAACAATAAGCAGTGCTATGAGCTTGTCAAGGCATGTGTCAATTCCTACAGTAATTATGCCAATACCTATTACCCCTTGGTTTCAATCGGTGAATACGCCTTTGCTAACAACAAAAAAATTAAAAGCATTGATATTTGCCAAGGGGTAACAGAAATTAAAAAAGGGGCGTTTATTAACTGCGAAAACCTTGAAACAATCACACTGCCCGATTCCTTGACCTCCTTGGGTGATAGCGCATTTGGCGAATGTACCTCACTGAAAAACATTGAAATTCCAAAAAGCCTTACCTCAATTGGCGACGGTGCCTTTGCTTTTTGCTCCTCCCTTGAAAATATAGACCTGCCGGATTCGGTTACCTCCATTGGAGAAGCGGCATTTTGGTACACAAGAAAGCTTAAAAGCTTCAAAATACCAAAGGGAGTATCGGAGCTGAGTGATAACATGCTTTATGCCACAGCCATTACGGAAATTGAAATTCCCAAAAACGTTACAAAGATCGGCGAATATGCTTTAGCCGGTTGCAATAGTCTTAAAAGCGTAAAAATATTAAACGACGATCTTGTTCTTGGACCGTATTCATTTAACAGCAGTGACGAGCTTGAAAGCATCAATCTTCCGAAAAATCTCACCGTAATCCCGAAAGGTTGCTTTGGAAGCTGCCATGCTCTCAAAACTGTTGTCATTCCCGAAAGCGTAACAACAATTGAGCAGGAAGCATTTTCATACTGCTATGGACTTGAAAAGCTGAATTTCGGAAAAAACGTCACCTCCATCGACGCAACAGCTTTTATATTTACTCCCTGTTTTCCCACAATTTCCAAGGATAACCCCGTTCTATACATCGAATCCAACTGTACCATTGACAGAATATCAAAAACCTTGGTTTACGGAAACGAGCATTCTGTCATTCCCGATGACGGAAGTGTAGAAAACATCGGTGACAATGCCTTTCTTTACCGCAAAGAGCTGAAAAGCATTGTAATTCCCGACAGTGTTGTCAGCATTGGAAATTCCGCCTTTGAAGGTTGCGAGGGCTTGGAGGATATTACCATTTCAAAGAATCTTAAATCCATAGGCAGCCAAGCCTTTATGGATTGTTATGCTCTCAAAGACTTTCAGCTTCCCAAAACACTTGAATCCATTGATTATCTTGCTTTCTACGGTTGCAGAAGCATTACAACCGTTGTATTACCCGAATCGATTATTCAAGATAAGCTGGGACGTTCCGTGTTCGCCAGCTGCCGATCCCTTGAGCATGTAACCCTGCCAAGCACACTGACAGCAATACCATACGGCACATTTTCAGGCTGCAGAAGCATTAAAAGTATAAAGATCCCCCATGGTGTAACAACAATCGGTGATATGGCTTTTGACTACTGTGTAAACCTTGAATCCATGGAATTGCCCGAGGGACTCACATCAATCGGCTCAAGAGCTTTTTCTAACTGTGAGCTTTTAAAGATAATTACCATTCCTTCAAAGGTGACATCCATTGGAGAATATGCATTCAGAGACTGCAAAAATCTTGATACTGTCATATTTGAAGGCTACCCCGAATTTTACGGAAAAGACGCTTTCTATTTGTACAACAATTCATTTGAAAGAACGGCATATATCAATTCCGCCGAGCTTGCAAAGGTATTCAGAAGCTATTCCCCATTCCTATGCGGCACTTTTGATAAGGTTGCAATACTTGGTTCGGTTGTTAACGACGATGTTTTCAATTTGATTTATTCCGCCTCCAATGATCCTATTGTCTTTGATGACAGTGAATATACCCTTTTCACCCTTAAGAATTGGGCAAACGGAAGAAATTATTATTTCACAGATGAAACAGGACATTATGATTACAATACGATCTTAAGAGAGCATACCTTCACCTCATGCTATGTCAAGTGCGACAACTGCAATTATATGAGGGATACCGACACCGCAAAATTCACCTATAATCACAACGAAAGGGTTCATTGGAAGACCTGCACATCATGTAATCTCGGTCATACATTTGATGCCGAGGATCATACCTTTGAAGAAAAAGGAGTTGTGGCTCTCGAGGTCGAATCAGATAACTATACCTCCGTAAAGGTAGATCATCTGTGGTATGAATGTACCTTATGCTCCTATGACAAATACGAGCTGTATACTCCTCTGACTCCCGACCCAACCCCCACGCCAACCCCCACGCCAACTCCCACACCCACACCAACTCCCA
>SVUF01000132.1 GCA_015063395.1 Oscillospiraceae bacterium | reverse complement strand
CAGGATGGAATCCTGACGTTGTACAGGCAATTACTGTAACTTTCGCAGCAAAAGTTAACCTTACTTCCGTAACAGTTTCAACAAAGGACGAAGGTGCTTTTGTTGAGGGTTATGCAGGCGACGTATGGGGGACATACGATGTTTACGCTCTTAACGGCGATACAGAAACAAAGATCGGAACAGTAAATGCTACTCCCGAAGGTCTTTCAGTTGATGTTGCTAACGGTATCGAGGCTGACGGTGTTAAGGTTGTAATCACATCTTGGAACCGTACAACATGGGCAGCAGTTGCTGACATTTGGGCATACGGCTCAGAGCTTACAGCTCCTCCCGTAAATCCTCCTGTAACTCCTCCTGTAACTCCTCCCGAAACAGGCGATGCTGCTGTATACGCAATCGTATTTGCAGTAGTTGCAATGTTTGGTATGGCAGTTGTTGTTACAAAGAAGGTTCATGCTTAATTTGTAAACGGCTTAAATAACCAATAAATGAAATAGGCTGTAGAGACTCTTTCGAGTTTTTACAGCCTGTTTTGTTTATTTTCAAAAAAGGTATTGACAAATTATAATAAACGTATTATAATCCAATTTGCAAATCAGTTGCAATTTGAGGTCGCAAAATGGAAAAGCAAATTTATAAAACAAAGATAAAAGAAAAAATACTTCAATGCTTTCAAGAAAATGCAGAAAACACCTTTAGCGCAAAGGACATCCATACAACTCTCAGCCAAAGTGGAGAAAAGGTCAATATAACAACAGTGTACAGAAATCTTGATACAATGACTTTTGACGGAGTCCTCATAAAATTTCAGGATAATAAATGCGAAAAGGCAATATATAAGTATTCGGGGAAGGAAGGGAACTGCAGATCCCACCTTCATATGAAGTGTGTTGAATGCGGAGCGGTGGTTCATCTCAACTGTCATTTTATGAATGAGATCAGGACCCATATAAAAAACGAGCATGGCTTCAGTCTTATATGTTCAAACTCCGTTATATACGGTATTTGTAAGAATTGCGAGAATAGGGAAAACGTGTAAAATGTGTAATATCAAAAGAATAATTGTAGCGCTGTTGAGTGCATTGTTCATTCTCGGAATGACTGTATCATGCAGCCAAAATAATGAGAAGGACAAAATCAGCATCGTCTGCTCGGATTTTTCTCAATATGATTGGACAAGGAATATATTGGGAGAAAACTTGGATCTGTTTGAGTTAACATATCTTCTTGATGATGGGTCGGATCCTCACAGCTTTCAGCCAAGCATTGCGGATATGGCGATGATATCCGACTGCGATCTTTTTGTATATCTTGGCGCTCCCGGTGATACATGGTCGTCGGAAGTAATTAAAAACGCAAATAATAAAAGTCTTATGACTCTTTCAATATATGAGCTTTTCAAGGATAGTTTGTTGCCAATGACAAATTCCTCGTGTAATGAGGAGGATCATGAGCACCATGATCATGTTCATACGGGGGAAGACGAGCATTTGTGGCTTTCCCTTGAAAATGCGAAGGAGGCGGTGAAGGCTATATGCGAGGCTGTCAAGGAGCTTCACCCTGAGGGATCGGAGGTTTATTCCAAGAATCTTGATGCATATACAGAGGAGCTAAATGAGCTTGATGCCAAATATAAGGCGGCTGTTTTAGGATCATCGGGACAAGCTCTTGTTTTTGCAGACAGGTTTCCCTTTGCGTATCTTGCAAGGGATTATTCCTTGGAATATTATTCTGCATACACCGGGTGTTCAGCTGACAGTGAGCTTTCAGAGGATAGGATCATATATCTTGCAGGTGTTGTTGACAGTGCTTCCTTAAATTACGTTTGTGTAACTGAAACTGCAGACAAACGCCTTGCTGATACTATCATTGAACAGACAAAGGATAAAGAAGCAGAAATTCTTATATTTAATTCATGCCAGTCTGTGACGAAAAAGCAGGTTGATGACGGCTTTTCCTACATTAAATCTATGGAATCAAATCTTGAAGCGTTGAAGAAAGCGCTTGGATAATAGAGGAATATTTATGTCAATTTTAAAATGTCATAACCTATGTCTCGGTTATGATGGAATAAAAGTAATCGACAATTTAAATTTTACTGTTGAAAAGGGTGATTTTCTTTCCGTTGTAGGTGAAAACGGTGTTGGAAAAAGTACACTTGTAAAGGCAATTTTGGGTCTTATCAATGCACTTGACGGTGAGATCATCTTTGGAGAAGGACTTTCGCACTCGCAAATAGGGTATCTTCCTCAGCAAAATGCGGATCAAAGGGATTTTCCTGCGTCTGTTTATGAAATCGTAAGATCGGGTATTCTTGGCAAAAAAGGTTTTCTGCCTTTTTTTACCAAAGAGGATAAGCGCCTTGTTGAGTCAAACATGGAGTTTCTTGATATCAGCCACTTGGCGAAAAAAGGGTACAAAGAGCTTTCGGGGGGACAGCAGCAAAGAGTATTACTTGCAAGAGCTCTTTGCGCGGCAGAAAAGCTGATATTGCTTGATGAGCCTCTTGCAGGGCTGGATCCTGTTGTTGGCGCGGAGTTTTACAATCTTATTTCAAGATTAAACAAAAATGGAATAACAGTAATTATGGTGTCTCATGATGTTGAATCTGCGATAAAATTTTCAACTCATATATTACACCTTCATAAAGACGGAATGTATTATTCCGATGTTGAAAAGTATAAAAGCTGTGAAATGTATAAGAAGCTTTTGGGGGATCAGGTGCAGAGATGAATATAATTGATTATTTTGTAAATTATTCATTTGTGAGATACGCCGTAATTGTTGGGGTGTTGATTTCTCTTTGTTCCTCTCTTTTAGGGGTTACTCTTGTTTTGAAAAGGTATTCGTATATCGGCGACGGTCTTTCCCATGTTGCCTTTGGCGGTCTTGCAATTGCATCGGCACTGAATTTTACCAACAATCTTTATATTGTCATGCCCGTCACGGTTTTAGTTGCTGTAATACTCATCGGCACTGATAAAAAGGGAAGAGGGGATTCATCACTTGCGATGGTTTCGGCAGCCTCAATGGCGCTTGGATATCTTATTTTTAATAAATTTCCACAAGCAGGAGGAAATGTTTCGGGAGATGTATGCACATCTCTTTTCGGATCAACTGCCATATTGACCCTTAATTCAAACGATGTGACCTTGTGCTTGATCATGGCGATCTTAGTTCTTTTGTTTTTCGTGTTTTTTTATAACAGGATCTTTGCCATTACATTTGATGAAACATTTGCATATGCAACGGGAGTGAAAACAAAGCTTTATAAGTTTTTGATAGCGGTGATATGCGGTGTTGTAATTTCAATTTCAATGCGTCTTGTAGGATCGTTGCTTGTTTCTGCTTTGATCGTTTTTCCTGCAATGTCAGCAATGAAGGTGTTTAAAAGCTTCAGATCGGTGATGATATGCTCGGGAATTATTTCTGTAATTATTGCATTTTTGGGTTTTTCAGCATCGGTTTCCTTTGAGACTCCTGTCGGTGCTACCATTGTTGCGGGAGAAGTATTGGTATTCCTTGTTTTCTCTTTGGCGGCACTTGTGCTGAATAAGGTGCATGAAAAGCAAACCCACAACAGCCACCGAAATATTAAATAAAAAGCAAGTCCCTTGCCCAACTTCCTTATGAGAAGTTGGGCAGTTTTATTCGCCTTGGCGAGTGTAATTGCTTCGCAGTGATATTCGGCTTACGCCGAGTGATATTTGCTTCGCAAGTTTTAAGGCGAATAAAATATCACTGAAGCCGTAAGGCCTCAATAT
>SVUF01000014.1 GCA_015063395.1 Oscillospiraceae bacterium | reverse complement strand
CACTCCCGAGCCGGAGCCTACTCCCGAACCGGAGCCCACTCCCGAACCGGAGCCCACTCCCGAGCCGGAGCCTACTCCCGAGACGGAGCCCACTCCTGAGCCGGAGCCCACTCCCGAGACGGAAGCGGATAAAAATCAAGAAGCTACAGAAACATAATTCAAAAAACATATAAAACGGATGATAAAATGGTAAAAAAATTAATTCCCCTGTTATTTATTCTCATATTATCGGTGCTTTCTGCATCATATACGTATGCAGATGAATCCCCTGAAGCAAAGCTTCGGGGACCGGAAATACTCCGAGTTGACGACACCCTTACAGTTGTATATTCGGTAAACAATATTGAGTGCAGCGGCTTCCAAGGAACAGTTTCCTACAACAAGGATCTTATGCTCCTCAGCGATGCTAAGGCATTTGACAACAGCTGGAATGTTGAGGTCATGCCAAACGGTATGTTTTTGGCATACAGCAAAACTCCCACGGATTCTGAAAGCTTTTTCAAGGGCGGCGACCTGTTCTGTCTCACATTTACCATCAAAAGTGCTGCGAAGACAGATGATGCCCTCACGCTTGACATTACCTCTGTTATTGCGGCTACGGTTACACCAAACGGTGACAGTGAGGTTCCTATTGGAGACACCTCCTATGTTAAGCGAATTGACCCCCCCGCCTCCTCGGACGCAAATATTACAGAACTCAGCATTATGGGGATCTCATTTTCTCCCGCGTTTTCCCCCGATGTTACTGAATATACAATCCCCATCGGAGTAGACTACACCGTAAACTCTCTTAAATTCAACATTGTCCTTTCTCACCAAAAGGCTTCATATGAAATAATCGGAAACGAGCTTTCCGTTGGAAACAACACTGTTACGATCAAGGTAAAAGCAGAGGACGGATCTGAAAAGGAATATACGGTGAAGGTAAAAAGAGCACACGACCCCTCAAAGCCCCTTTCAAACGACACAAGGCTTTCAAGTCTTTCTATTTCCGCAGGTACTCTTTCTCCCGCTTTTTCTCCCGACATAAGACAGTATGCAGTATATCTACCCCACGGTACAGAGCTTCTTGATGTATCTGCTCTGCCGCTCAATGAATTTGCAAGTGATATTGCCCCTATGACATACACCCTCAAGGAAGGTAACAACACAATAAGAGTGACATGTATCGCCGAGGACTCAAGCAAGGGAGAATATATCATCAATGTATATGTAATGCCGGAATATCTCGGATTCATTCCCGAAATCAACAATAAGATCCCACTTTCAAGCACAGTTCTCATTGATGGAGTTTTAAACGTTGGTCAGACGATCAAGGCTTCCCTTGCAGACACCGATGAATCTGCTTATACCGTTTTTTGGTACCGTCAAGGTGAAAAGGTCTCCGAGGGAGCTTTATACACACTCACCGACAGCGATCTTAATACTGTTATCCATGCTGAAATCATCGGCATTGGTAATTACAGCGGATATTTTGTATCCGAAAAAATGTATGTAAATTCCGACGGAATTGCCATTGACCTTGACGACTATGTTTCAACACCTGTAAAAACAATAAATATGGGATATACGGTTATGTGGGTCACAATCAGTGCCGCCCTGTTTCTTGCCATAGGATTTTTGGCGGGAAATGTCAAGAAAAAGCAATCCGACAACAACCAGCCTTAAACGCCATATCTTTACAGCACCAAACAAGCCATACTTTTTATATGAACACTTAGAGGAAAGAAGATCATATGAGCATTAAAAAAGAGGAAAACTATCTTATAAAATGTAACGACGTCAGTTTTTTTACAGACGAGGGCAAGCTTGTTGGCGGTCTTGATCTTGAGATCAAAAAGGGAGAAAATGTGTTTATCCTTTCTTCAGAAATCGGTCTGCAAAATCAAGTGCTGTATTTTCTTGCGGGATTTGCCACTCAAACAGGCGGCGAGATTCTTTACGGCAGACAAAATTTCAAAAGAGACATTTGCTTCATCAAAAACGATATGGAATATCCTCTGTCCGTTTTGGATGTCGTTGTTGGTGCAGAACGCTGCGGTCTTTTTGACTTTTCAAAAAAGAAGCGCATCACCGCAAGGGCTGAGGAAATGCTTGAAAAAACAGAAATTCTTCATTTGAAAAAAAGAAAGTTCAGTGAGCTTTCCACAGGTGAAAAGCGCCGTGTACAAATTGCAAGAGCACTGTTTTCGTATGCTGACACAGTCTTTCTTGAATGCCCCTCCGCAGGTCTTGACGCCATTGCCGCAAAAAACATAAATACCCTTATTAAAAACTCGGGAAAAACAGTTATACGTTCCTCAGTAAGCTTATATGAAGCACTTGAATATGCCGACAAGATCCTGCTTTGCGACTATGATAGTTCATTTTTCGGAACTCCCGAGGAATTTATAGCAATTTACGGGTGATATTGTTGTAAATACACAAAACATGGCAAAGAATCACACAAAAAATAGGACAAAGCAACAATTGAAAAAAAACGCTTGCTATGGTATAATAAATCAAATTTTTTCAATAATATAATAATATAATGATAGAGGCGCGGAAAACAAAAGTACCATAAATTATAAAAAATGTTCACAGCATGTTTGTGGGAAAGGGAATTCCGCCGAAGATCGGTGAGGTGGAAACCGACTCTGGCTGACGGGATAACATCCCCTTGGCTGTCGCCCTAAAAGGCGGAGTGCTATCTGATTTTTCACAATACCCAAGGGTATGTTTGAAGATTTATTGATGGCTGTCCCCCAACAGCCATTTTTTGTATTTTGGACAAATCCAAACAATATAGCTTTTTTAAGAGAATAATTTATATATATCGGAGAACTATCATGACAAAGAAAACAATTTTCAAGGGAGCTGCTACAGCTCTCATTACCCCTACATACGAAGGCGGCGTTGACTATAAAAAGCTTTCAGAGCTTATCGATTGGCAGATAAATCAAGGAATTGATGCCCTTGTAATTTGCGGAACAACAGGAGAAGCGGCAACTCTTACCCATGCTGAATATGAAAAGGTTGTGGGCATGTCAGCTGAATATATCGGCGGCAGAGTTCCAATGATCGTCGGAGCGGGATCAAACTGCACCGAAAAAGCAATTGAGCTTACCAAAATCGCATGCTCCTGCAAGGCTGATGCAATTCTCAGCGTAACTCCCTACTATAACAAATCAACACAAAGAGGTCTTGTTAAAACCTATGAAGCAATTGCAGATGCTTCCGACAAGCCCATCATTCTTTACAATGTACCCTCAAGAACGGGCGTGAATATTGAGCCTAAAACCTATGCGGAGCTTGCAAAGCACCCCAATATTTCCGCAATCAAGGAGGCTTCGGGCAATCTTTCCGCGCTTATGACCACCCTTTCTCTCGTGGGCGACTCCCTTGATATCTATTCGGGCAACGATGACCAGATCTATCCCCTTCTCGCCCTGGGCGGTAAGGGTGTAATCTCTGTGCTTTCAAATGTGATCCCTGCATACACCTCACAGATATGCCATGAATACTTTGACGGAAACGAAGGTAAATCACTCAAAATGCAGCTTGATGCCCTTCCCCTTATAAACGCACTTTTTTCTGAAGTAAATCCCATTCCCGTAAAGGCCGCCATGGCTGCCATGGGTATGTGCGAAAATTATGTAAGACTTCCTCTTGTTACAATGAGTGAGGATAAGGCTGAAGAGATGTACAAGATCATGAAAACAATGAATATTATATAATATAAAAGGACGGATCAAAAAATGAAGTTTATTGTAAACGGAGCAAAAGGAAGAATGGGCACACAGATCGTTGCCCAGCTTAATCTCGAGGAATGTCCCCACGAACTTTTGGCAGGAGTTGACATAAGTGCAAAAGAGGGCGACGGATTTTTCTCAAAGCTTTCAGATGTTACTGAAAATGCCGATTGCATTATAGATTTTTCCCATCACAGCGCAACACGCGAGATCTGTGAGTATGCTAAAAAGACAAAAACACCCGTGCTTTTCGCAACAACGGGTCAGACAGAGGATGAGCTTGAGCTTATCAAGGATTGCGCCCATTTCATTCCCGTATTTATGTCCGCAAATATGTCGGTTGGTATTGCCTTCCTTGCAAAATTCGCAAAAGAAGCGGCTTTTTCCATGCCCGATGCAGACATTGAGATCATCGAAAGACACCACAACAAAAAGCTTGATGCTCCCAGCGGAACAGCCCTTCTTCTTGCCAACGAAATCAAAAAAGTCAGAACTGACTCCGAATTCGTATGCGGAAGATCGGGTATGGGCAAAAGACAGAAAAACGAGATCGGAATCCATGCTATCAGAACAGGCTCAACCATCGGTGTGCATGAAATTGTGATCTCAACCGATACAGAGACCATCACCCTCAAGCATGAGGCTCACACAAGAAAGCTCTTTGAAGAGGGAGCAATTGCGGCGGCTGAATACATTGCAAATATGCCCAGCGGATTTTATACAATGTACGATTTGATAAACTGAAAATGGAGATACGTGTAAAATGGGTATTAAAGTTGCAAAATTCGGCGGAACCTCCCTTGCAGATGCCTCCGCTTTCAGACGGGTCGCTGCTATAATCAATTCCGACCCCGACAGACGATATATAGTTGCCTCCGCTCCGGGAAAGCGCTTTTCCGATGACATCAAGGTAACGGATATGCTCTATGAGTGCTATAACCATGCCATCGCAGGCGAAAACACTGACGCCTCCTTTGACAAGGTCAAGGCGAGATTTGCCGACATAATCAATGATCTTGGTGTGGATTTTGACATTGATTCCGAGATCGAGCTTGTAAAAGAGGATTCAAAAAATAACCTCACCCGCGATTACTTTGCAAGCCGCGGTGAGTTCTTAAACTCCAAAATTCTTGCAAAATATCTTGGTTTCAGCTTTGTTGATGCCAAGGATGTTATATTTTTTGATGAATACGGTCATCTTGATGAGGATAAAACCTATCACATTTTTGCCGAAAAGGTGGGGGCTTATGAAGCCGCAGTTGTTCCCGGATTTTACGGAACAGCCGCAGACGGATCCATAAAGACCTTTTCAAGAGGGGGCTCCGATGTCAGCGGAGCCATCGGTGCAAGAGCGCTTATGGCTGATATTTATGAAAATTTCACCGATGTTTCAGGCATGATGAGCGCTGACCCGAGAATCGTAAGCTCGCCTAAAATAATCGATACCATATCATACACTGAGCTTCGTGAGCTTACATACATGGGTGCAACGGTCCTTCACGACGAAGCCGTATTCCCCGTCAGACGTGCAGGTATTCCCATAAACATCAAAAACACAATGCGTCCCGAGGACAGAGGAACAATGATCGTATCAAATGCTCCTCCCTCCGACCGCCCTGTTACGGGAGTTGCAGGAAGATGCGGCTTTTCCACAATAAATGTGGAAAAGGATCTGATGAATACAGAGCTTGGCTTCGGTAGACGCGTTCTTCACGCCATTGAGAAAAACGGTGTTTCCTTTGAGCATTGCCCCACAGGAATTGACACAATGTCCGTTTTTGTCGCAAGTGAAGACATCAAAAACTGCAAGGAAAAGATCATTGATGACATAAACAACAAGGTAAATCCCGATGTCATTACAATTGAAGACGGCATTGCACTCATTGCTGTAGTTGGCAGAGGTATGGCAAACCGTACCAATATTGCCGCAAGACTTTTCACTGCAATCGGCTACAACAACATCCACATCAAAATGATCGACCAAGGCTCCTGCGGTACGAACATCATCATCGGTGTTGCTGAAAGTGACTACAAAAAAACTGTGGAAGTTATTTATAACGAATTTATAGGATAAGGACTTTTTAAAATGATTTGTGATAATTTATCGGTAAATGAGCTTGGCCATCTCTGCTTTGCAGGTCATGACACAGGTGAGCTTGCCGCAAAATACGGAACGCCCCTCTACCTTATGGACGAGGATAAGATCCGCGAAAAATGCCGTAAATACGTAAATGCCATGAGATCTTACCTTCCCAAAGGCTCAATGGCTCTTTATGCAAGCAAGGCAGCCTCCTTCAAGAAAATGTACGAGATCATTCTTGAAGAGGGTATGGGCGCAGACGTAGTATCATCGGGAGAAATCTACACAGCCATGAAGGCCCATTTCCCCCTTTCCAACGCTTTTTTTCATTCCAACAATAAAACCGATTGGGACATCGACTTCGCAATCAAAAACGGAATCGGATATTTTGTTGTTGACTCCCGCGAGGAGCTTATCGTTATAAACGATACTGCAAAAAAATACGGTATCTCCCAAAAGGTGCTTTTGCGTCTCACCCCCGGCATCGACACCCACACCTATGAGGCTGTCAACACGGGCAAGGTGGATTCTAAATTCGGTACCGCCATTGAAACAGGTCAGGCAAAGGATATCACAAGCCTTGCTCTGTCCCTTGAAAACATCACTCTTTCGGGTTTTCACTGCCACATCGGTTCACAGGTTTTTGATTCCGATACATTTTGCCGAGGCGCAAGAATCATGTTGGAATTTATCTCCCACATCAAGAACTCCTTTGGTTACTACCCAAGTCTTCTTGACCTTGGCGGCGGCTACGGCGTAAGATATACAGAGAACGATCCCGAGGGTCTTGATATTGAAAAGGAGATCCGTGGGCTTTCAGAATGTCTTTACTCCATTTGCCAAGAGCTTTCAATCACTTGCCCCCCAATTCTTATGGAGCCGGGCAGAAGTATTGTAGGTGATGCGGGTATGACCCTCTACACCGTCGGATCACTTAAGTGTATTCCCGGCTACAAAAACTACGTTTCCGTTGACGGAGGCATGACGGATAATCCTCGCTATGCTCTTTACGGCTCTGCGTATACAATTTACAATGCTCTTAAAATGAACTGTGAAAGAACTCTTGTTGCCGATGTTGCAGGAAGATGCTGTGAAAGCGGAGATATTATCGGAATTGACATTTCGTTGCCAGAATGTAAACGCGGTGACATAATTGCAGTTCTCACTACAGGCGCATATAATTATTCCATGGCGTCAAACTATAACCGCTTGACCCGTCCACCCGTTGTAATGCTGCGAAATGACGGCACAAGCTACATCGCAGTCAAACGCGAAACTCTTGAATATTTAACTGAAAACGATATATGATCGTAAGGAGAAATCATTATGGAAAACAATAAGATCCGAGCAGGTGTCATTGGCGCTACCGGTATGGTTGGTCAAAGATTCCTGACTCTTCTTGAAAATCACCCCTTCTTTGAGGTTACTGCCCTTATGGCATCAGCCTCATCAGCAGGTAAGACCTATCGTGAGGCTATTGACGGCAGATGGAAGCTTGCAGAGGCTATTCCCGAAAAATACCTCGATATGCCCGTTCTTGATGCGGCAGATATTGAAAACAATAAGCAATACGTTGACATGGTGTTCTGTGCTGTAAATATGTCCAAGGACGAAACCCGCGCTCTTGAGGAAAATTGGGCTAAGGCTGAAATTCCCGTTGTATCAAATAACTCGGCAAACAGAAAAACACCCGACGTTCCCATGGTTATTCCTGAGATCAACCCTCAGCACCTTGATGTTATCGAAGCGCAGAAAAAGCGTCTCGGTACAAAAAAAGGCTTTATTGCCGTAAAGCCCAATTGCTCCATTCAGTCCTATGTACCCATGCTCACCGCTTTGCGTAAGTTTGAAATTAAAGAGGTTGCTGTTTCAACCTATCAGGCAATTTCAGGCGCAGGTAAGACCTTTGAAAGCTGGCCCGAAATGATTGACAACGTAATCCCCTACATCGGCGGAGAAGAAGAAAAGAGTGAAAAAGAGCCTCTGAAAATTTGGGGTGAGGTTAAGGACGGAAAAATCGTTGACGCCGATTCCCCGCTTATTACAACTCAGTGCATCCGTGTTCCCGTAAGTGACGGTCACCTTGCAACTGTATTTGTAAAATTTGAAAATAAGCCTTCCCGTGAAGAAATTCTCGACGCTTGGAAAAATTATCGCGGTTTGCCCGACGGTATTTCCCTGCCGTCCGCACCCGCGCAGTTCATTACTTATTTTGAGGAAGACAACCGCCCTCAAACAGGTCTTGACCGTGATATTTACGGCGGTATGGGCATTACTGCAGGCAGACTCCGTGAGGACACTCTCTTTGACTACAAATTCGTCGGTCTTTCCCACAACACCAAACGCGGCGCTGCAGGCGGTGCAGTTCTTATAGCAGAGCTTCTTGCAGTCCTCGGATATTTTAACTGATTAGTTTATGTTTATTATGGGGCGTTGCCCCATGCCCCACCAAACTTTTTTGAAAAAAAGTTTGGATCAAAAAACTTTATTTAAAGGGATATTATTATTGATTTAATTTGTACCTCTATATAAAGCCTTGTTATGATCCTTTCTTCTTTTTTGTAAAAAAGCCCCGATCAAAAAACTTTATTTAAAGGGATTTATTATTGATTTAATTTATGCCTCTATATAAAGCCTTGTTATGATCCTTTCTTCTTTTTTGTAAAAAAGCCCCGATCAAAAAACTTTATTAAATTGGGGATTTATTATTGATTTAATTTATGCCTCTATATAAAGCTTTGATATTGATATAATACCTCAAGAAACATATAACCCCAACAGATTATAAACAGTCTGTCGGGGTTATTTTCTATTAATCAGTTTTGCTGCATACCCTTTGGCAGTTCAAACGCTTCTCCATTAAGAAAAATAATTTTTCTTCTGTTGTTTGTGGATTTGGCTGTTTGCGTATTTTTTTTATAAGCCATTGGATCTTTGAAATCACAAGAAACAGCACAACCACAGGAAAAAACAAAATTGACAAAAGAATTTCCTCTATGTTATCAAACACCTTTTGAGCTTTCGTTCTCGTGACCTTATTTGGACCAATATATTCAATTGTTCCTCTGAACTCAATTTGATCATTCTCTTCTGTAAATTTGGAAATAAACCAATTTCCTCCTGAATGTCCTGCACGTTCTACTCCAAACCGTATTTCATCATCACGCACTTCCACCATATAGTCGTCAAAATAATAGACTCTGCTATTATTGCTATACGCCCAACCATGAGAATCAAGAACAGCCATAAACGATTCTTTTGTACCCGAATATTTAAAAATATACTCTTTTGACATTTGGTTTCTCCTCCTTATATATTTTTTTATCGTCAATTCCGCCTTTGTATTATAAATTAATGCCATTATAACACAAATCGGCAGAGAAAACAAGTTCCCTGCCGACATTTGCAACATCCTTATGAAATCCCCTTGTCCCGTCAGTTTTTGTTTTTAAAAAATTACCGTCAGGAATAACAAAATAAAATCATGGGTGATGTTTATATTTATTAGCTGTTAATTAATTAGCTTAGCAATACTTTCTGATTGCTTCCGTGATGTGTGCGCCGTTTCTTATCTCAGCAGCTACGTCTGAAAGAAGTCCTGCAGAACGCTCACGTACAAACTTAACCTCGGGGTTTGAACCGGGATCGATTCCTACCATTCTTGAATAGATATAGGTTACGTCTGCAAAGAGCTGACCGATGATTGCGGAATGTTCAAGTGTTCCCTCTCCTGCAACCTCAATGAGGAATGCAGGCATAACCTCTGAGAATCTGCAGTAGTTTGCCATTGCAAGAACTACTTCCTCGTCACCGAGAGTAAGTCCTGCGTGGCTTTCGTTCATGGCATCGATCTCGTTGTTTACAAGAGGATGAGAAATTCTGCCGCGAAGGTCTGTTCTGAGGAAGAACATTCCCATCTTTGTATCCTTGTTTCCGAGAATTCCTTCAACGTTCATGTGTGAGTCTCTGGGAAGTCCAAAGAAACGTGAAACCATAATATCATTTCCGCCCTTATTTACGCCCTCGTTCCAGAACTGGATGTATTCATCAGCAAGAAGTCCAAGATCCTCGTCGTTGCATCCAAGATAAATGAAGTTTCTGCCGCTCTTTCTCTGCTCTGTAAGTATAAACTTTGCAATTACGAAAGGAAGTGAATTTTCATCGCAGAGATCCCATGCGCTTGTTGCACGGTCTACATCCTGCCAATACTTTTCAACGTCCATTCCCGCAATATACATGGGCGCCATAAGAATGGGTGTCTTGTTTCTTCCGTATCTTCCCGATACGTTGTCGGGAAGTCTGAGAATAAGGTTTCCGTCTCTTTCAGCAATTGCCTTGAGGGGTCCTGAATTGGAGAATACGATTCTCTTTGCCTCACGTGTTGTATACTCGTGGAGCTTTACTGTTTCCTCTGTAAGTGATGAACGTGAGAACTCAACGAAAAGTGTATTCTCAACAGTTGCATCCTTGGGAAGCATTGTAAGGTTCTTGGGTGAGTTGATGATGTACCACTCAAGCTTTCTTTCGGGGTTACGGTTATTAAGCTCGGATACATAGTGTGTAAACTGCTCATTTGCTCCGATTCCCGTTGTGATCATATACTTGGGATATCCGCCGTTAAAGAGCTTTGCGATCTCAGCGTCGATGATGGGCGCTGTTTCCTTTGCAAAGTTATAATAATACTCAAGTGCGCCCGATCTGTAAAGACCTACGAAGGGGTCGTTTGCAATTACAGAGGGTGTGTTCTTGAAGATGCCCTCAAGAGTTTTCTTAAGTCCCGATGAAATGGGTGTTGCAACGCCTGTCATGGGCTTTGAGTAGAATCTGAAAAGCTCGGGGAATTTATCTGTAAGTCCCTCTGAAAGCACGATGGTATCATCAGCCTCACCGCCTGCAGCTCCCAAATTGGAAAGTCTATACTGGTCAAGAGCCGCTGACATATCAAGGGCTTCAAGGTCTTTTTCGATTTCTGTTTTTGATGTTCTGAATACTTCAGCGAGGTTGTTGAGAAGTCCTTCCACTGAAAGAGCTGTCTTGACAGCAAGAGTTACCTGCTCCTTACTGCTTCCTTTGTCGGCGTGACGTTCCAAAAGTCCGTCAATGAAGCTGTTAAAAAAGTTGTTTTCCATACTATAATGTCTCCTAACATTCTTTCTATTATAATCTTTTATACACTCTAAATTTTATAATACCACGAAAAAACCAAAAAGTCAATCGAAATTCGCCTTTTATTTCATTTTCGTCACTTTTACTCAAATAATCATTTAATTCTGCTGTTATACAGTTCATAATAGAAGCCTTTTTGAGAAAGCAACTCCTTATGATTTCCTTTTTCGACAATTTTCCCGTCCCTCATTACAAGTATCAGATCTGCGTTTATGATCGTTGAAAGCCTGTGAGCCACTATGAAGGAAGTCTTTCCCACAGTAAGCTTATCAAATGCTCCTGCAATTATCATTTCGCTTCGTGTATCTATGGACGATGTTGCCTCGTCAAGAATGAGAATTGACGGGTCGCGTAGCATTACTCTTGCTATACAGATAAGCTGAATCTGTCCTCCCGAAAGCTCAGTCTCTCCACTTCCTATAACAGTATCGTATCCCTCGGGAAGCTTCTTAATAAAATCATCGGCAAGACATGCTTTTGCCGCCTCAACGATCTCCTCATCAGTGGCATCGGCTTTTCCGATTGCAATGTTTTCCTTGACAGTTCCTCGCTTTATCCATGTATCCTGCAGCACCATTCCCATTTTTCCCCGAAGCTCAGCCCTGGGCATATCATATATGCTTTCTCCGTCTATACAAATATCACCCTTTTTGGCATCGTAAAAACGCATGAGAATGTTGATCAGTGTTGTTTTTCCGCATCCTGTCGGTCCAACAATGGCAATATGCTCCCCTGCCTTTACCTCAAGGGAGAAATCCTCGATCAACGGCTTTTCCTCGGTATAGGAAAAATACACATTTTTGAAGCTTACGCTTCCCTGTGTCTTGACATGGCTATTTCTTTCCTCCATGTCCTCAATTTCCTTTTCCTCAATCAGCTCAAAAACTCTTGCTCCGCAGGCAATTGAGTTCTGGAACTCTGTAATTACCGACGAAATTTCATTAAACGGCTTTGCATAGCTTCCCGAATAGCTGAGGAAGGACGAAAGCATACCCACTGTAAAACCACCGCCCGAGAGGGCATATACAGCTCCTATAAGCGCCGTTACCGCATAAACCGTACTGTTTACAAATCTTGTAAGCGGGTTTGTCAAGGACGAAAAGAATATCGCCATTAGTGACGCCTTGGTATATCTTTCGTTTATCTCCTTGAATTTCTCCTTCTTCTCCTTTTCGCCGCCCGAGGTCTTCACAGTCTTGATTCCGTTGATGCTTTCCTCCGTAAATCCCGTTTGCTCTCCCTTTAGCTTTGTTTGCTCTGTGAAAAATCTGTGAGTTCTTGTTGTTACAAATCTTGCCACAAAAAGTGAAAGAGGCGTGAGAAGCACCACGGCAAGCGCCATTGGAACATTCATGGAAAACATTATTACAAGAGTTCCGATTATGGTTGCAATTCCCGTAAAAAGTCCTGCAAATCCCATGATCAGTCCGTCTCCAAGCTGCTCTGTATCGGATATTATGCGGCTCACTGTTTCTCCGTGAGGATGACCGTCCATATATGACACGGGAAGCTTTGTTGTTTTCATAAAGGCATCGCTTCTGATATCCTTTACCGTATTGTACGCCACACGGTTTATTACAAGAGTAAACAACCACTGACACACTGCATAAACTCCAACGCATACAAGTATTTTCAAAATATTGCTATTAAGCAGCTCATTGTCCACAAGTCCTTCACCGATCATGGCATCAATTCCGTATCCAACATACCTTGGGATCATCAATGAAGCTATAACCGACAATGAAGCAGGGATCAATGACAAAACAATTGCGGGAATATACTTTTTCAGATATTTTATAATTTTTTTCATAGTACTTGAGGTGTTGTTTTTCATGCCTTAATCCTCCTTATACTGTGAATCGTATATTTCTTTATAAACCGCGCATGTGGCGAGCAGATCGTTGTGAGTGCCAATTCCCACGCATCTTCCCTTGTCAAGCACGATTATCCTGTCACAATCCATCACCGATGAGGTTCTCTGCGATACAGTAAGGACTGTGGGATTCCACTCAAGAGCCCTTATTGCCCCTCTCACCTTGGCATCGGTAGCATAGTCAAGCGCCGATGAGCTGTCATCAAATATGATCAGTGACGGTTTTCCAACAATGGCTCTTGCAATTGAAAGGCGCTGCTTTTGACCGCCTGAAAGCGACCCTTGAGTTATGGGAGCATCAAGTCCTCCCTTTTCTTCAACAAAATCATAGGCTGATGCAGTCTTCAGAGCTTCCGTAAGCTCCTCGTCCGAGGCGTTTACGCAACGCATTTTCAAATTATCCCTGACGCTTCCTCTGAATATTTCCGCTTTTTGCATTACATATCCTATGCTTTTTCGCAGTGACTCAATTGTATACTCACCAATCGGTCTTGAATTGAGATACACGCCCTTGGACTTATACATGCCCGATGCAAGATTTACAAGTGTGGTCTTACCCGAGCCCGTACCGCCTATAATGCCTATATGCTCCCCTGCACCTGCCATGAAGCTTATATTTTCAAGGGAGTCGCCCTTGTTTCCTCTGTAGCAAAAGCTTACATCATCAAATTTGATTCCTACAGGAGTGCCCTTTTCTATAACCGCCTCTCCAAGCTTTTCATCGGGCTTTTCAAGACATGCTTCAATTCTCGATGCCGCAGCAAAGGATTTGGTCATGGTGATTATCAGGTTTGCCATTTTTATAAGCTCTACAAGTATTTGTGAAAGGTATCCGTAAATTGCCACCATTTCACCGGTTGTCATCTGACCTCTGTTTATCTTTTCTCCGCCTATAATAAGAGCGGCAACTATTCCGATATTAATGACTACAAAGGTTACAGGACTCAAAAGTGACGAAAAGCCTGCGGCTATCTTCTGTCTTTTTAAAAGCTCCTCGCTTTCTCTTTTATAGTCCTGCCTCTGCTTTTCTTCAAGACCAAAGGCTCTGATGACTCTTGCTCCCGAAAGATTTTCCAGTGTTGCTGAAAGAATCTTGTCAAGCCGTCCCTGCGCTTTTTTATAAAGAGGTACTCCGTAAAGCATTATACCAAATACCACTACGCAAAGCACAATAATTACAGGAATGAATACTGATGCCACCTCCGTATTGACGGTAAACGCCATGATCGCCGCGCCAAACACTACAAACGGAGAGCGCAAAAACAGACGAAGGGTCAGATTTACTCCCGTCTGAAGCTGGGCTGTATCTCCCGTCATTCTTGACAGCATGGCATGCCGACCCGTAGTGTCAATATCAGCAAAGGACAAATTCATGAACTTATCAAATATCGCCCATCTGACTCTTGAAGAAAAGCCCGTTGCCGCCCTTGCCGAAAAATACTGGGCTGTTACAGAAAAGCCTAAACCAACGAGAGCAAAGCCAACAAGCAACAAAGACATTTTCACTATATATCCGTTGCCCGCCCTACCTTCTATTCCTGTATCGATCATTGCCTGTACCACAAGAGGTACAAGCAGTTCAAGGGAAGCCTCGCACAGCTTCAAAAACGGTGCGAGTACGCAATCCCTTCTGTAACCCTTTAAAAACGGTAATAATTTTTTCAATTCTATTCTCCTATCTCAATTGCTCTGCCAAGGGCAAAGGAATATATAAGCACTCTTGCAGGTTCTTTTCCGAACATTCTTCCAACTGCCTTTTTATAGTATGTAAGCTGTCCTCGGTATTTTTCCTTCAAGGTATTTTCTATATACTCTTCCTCTGCACTTTTTGAAAAGCTGTCGGTTTTATAATCAACAAGAACAATGCCCTCTTTTTTTGATTCAAACACGCAGTCAATAACTCCCTGCACAAATATATGCTCACCTTCCAACGCCGACTTACGTTCGTTATTCTTTGTAAACTCTACGGCAGGAAGCTTTATATTGAATCTTTGCTCTCGGTATATTCTTTCAGCTCCCTTCATTTCACTGAAAAGCTCCGATGCAAAAAAGCCCTCAACTCCCTTGATGCTTACAAGATCAGCTGTACTTTGTTGTATAAATCCACCCTTAACAAGCCTTTCAAGCTCACCTTCAACTCCGTTTTTCAAAACACCGTCAAAGCTGCAAAACTGCATAAAAAGGTGGGTTGCAGTTCCAACCTCAGCTCCTGTTGCCTTCTTTTTGCCGTCTTCCATAAATGACGGCAGCTCGAAATCATAATCGCTTACCGTAAGCTCTTCCCCTTCTTCGCCATCAAGTATCTCGGGAGTAAGCTTTGAAACAGTCAGCTTTGCAGGTATTCCAAGAAGGTCCTTGTATTTATATTCACCCTCCAGAACTGAAAGCCTTTCAAATGACTGCTCATTCTCGCCGGCTTTTTTTTCTGCTGAAGATGCCGCAAATTCCTCCGGCAGCTTTCTTTCTGACTCAAAATACAGGTCATAAACATCTGTTGGTATTTTAGCAATACGGAGCAGGATCCACTCAAGAAAGCTTCCCGCATCAAACACCTCATGCTTTGACAAGGGCTTGTTTTCAGGACGCATCCTTGCGCTGTCAACCCTTTTTTCTGTACACTTTCCCGTGAGGATCAGCTTTTCCTCAGCTCTTGTAAGAGCTACATAAAAAAGCCTCATTTCCTCCTCCACGATGGTCCTTTTTCTGTTTGCGGTGATGGATCTGTACACCGAGCTTTCCTTCAGCATTTTACCGTCACTGTCAAATATGGGAAGAGCAACTCCAAGTGTTGCTTCATATTCATACGGTGATTTTTTGTAGTTTCCTATCTCGTCGGTGTCGGTCTTCATCGCCTTGTCAATATTATACAGGAAACAAAGCTTGAATTCCAAGCCCTTGGAGCCGTGTATGGTCATAAGCCTTACGCTTTCCTCATCTCCATGGGCTGTTTTTTCGCCCTTGCCCATTTTAGCAAGCTTTTCTATGTAGGCTACAAACCCCGACATTCCCATACCGTATCTTGCAGAGCAGCTTTTTGCATCGGAATGGATCTTATATATATCCCCTCTTATTGCCGATGCCTCCGCCGCTGATTTTCCGCTTGTATAAATCTGCACGATACCCGAGCTGTCAATTATCCTTCTCACCGTATCTTCAAGGGAATTATTTCTTTCAAGTATGCGGTATTCCTCAAAAAACTCCTTAGCTTTTTGCGCTTTTTCATAAAGCTCTGAATCGCCGCAACCCTCAGTATCATCAAGAAACGCCTCAATTGCCTCCCAAAGCTTCTTACCGTGCCCATAATTAAGCTTCAAATGTACAAGCTCATCCGTATTAAACCTAAATATCTCCGATCGCAGTGCCCCCGCAGTATAGATATCCCTCTTGGGATTATCAATAAAGTTCAAAAGGCACATGAGCATCAGCACGTGGGGCTTTTTATAATAATCCTCCTTCTCATTGGTGGAAATGGGGATATTATAATCTCCCAAGGCGTCGATAAGCTGTGAAACCTTTTCATTGGCTCCTCTCACAAGTATCGCTATGTCGGAGGGCTTATATCTTCCGCTTTCTATTTCGCTTTTGATCCTTGAGGCAACATAACCCGCCTCATCGGAATATCTCTTCTCGATCTCTATGCCGTTTTCATCAACATAGCTTTTTTTATTGGCAAAAAGATGGATCTCCACCTTTTCCCTTTTGGGAGTCACACCCTCGGGGACAACCTTTGAGTGCTTCAGATTATCCTCGTCCCTGTATCCAATTGACTCCACTCGCGGCATAAGTCCTGAAAATATTGCGTTGGAAAAGCGCACCACCATTTCATCGGATCTGAAATTATCCGACAAAAATATTTTCGCACCCTCTCCGTTTTTGAAGCCCTTTTTTCTGTACTCCGAAAAAATATCGGGACAGGCTCCTCGAAAGCCGTAGATGCTTTGCTTTATATCGCCAACAATGAAAAGGTTGTTGTCGGATATGGCGCCGAAAATTTCATCCTGTACCCTGTTGGTATCCTGATATTCATCTACGAACACTGCCTTGAAGGTTCTTGCATACCTTTTGGCTATTTCGGTCCTCTCACCGTTTTCATCAATGAGAAGTTTGTGAGCCATGCGCTCCATGTCCGTATAATCTATCAGTCCTTTTCTTCTCTTTTCCTCTTGATATGCCTCCTCAAACCTCTTCAGAACACCGTATGTGATCCTTGCATATCTCACAGTCCTTGAAATATCCTCATCAAAGCTTTCTTCGTCATATTCGGGAATGATCTTTTTACCCTTCAGTTTTTTGGAAAATTCATCAAAAATGCCTTTATAATAATCATAATCATCGCCCTTAAGGTCAGCTCCCCTTGCTCCCTTGAAATTTGGGATCTCCGCGTTCTCAAGATACTCTCTGAACTCTCTTTCATTTTTTGTATTAAGAAGCCCATTTGCTATATTTGCCATAAGGCGAAATCTTATGCCGTAAACATCATAAGCTTTTGAGGGATATACGTATGAATCCGCCATATCTCCAAGAAAATCCCTGTAATATTCAAGCTCCGCACTCCTTTTTTCAAGAAGTACCTTTCCCCATTTGGATTCCTTGAAGTCCTCAAAGGTCAATTCTTCCATACCCTCTGCACGATGCAGAATAAGTTCAATACCCTCGGGCTCATTCATCAGCTTATCATAAAGCTTCAAAAATATGATGGAAAAGTCGCCGTCACGGTCGTTTGTTAAAACATCGGAAAGCTCCACAAATCCGCTGTCAGAGCTATAGCTTTCTGCAATTATCCTGTCCATCACCGTATTTTTTAAAATGCTTTCTTCGCTTTCGTCCATATTTCTGGTTTTGGCAGGCAATCCAAGCCTTTCTGCATTTTCCTTTATAAGCTTCAGGGCGAAGCTGTGTATCGTGGATATTTGTGCCCTGTCTATTGCGGCTATCTGCCTGAACAAAGATATACTTCCGCTTTCATCATACGCCTTTGAAAGATTTTTCAAAAGCTTTTCCTTTATATCCCGGGCTGACTCCGTATTGAAGCTCACAACGATTATTTCGTCAAGGGTATATTCCCCCTGTATTATGGAGTTTTTGATCCTTTCACACAGAACCGTGGTTTTCCCGGATCCTGCCGCCGCGGACACAAGTACATTTTTTCCCTTAGTTTCTATAGCTTCGGTCTGCTCCCTTGTGAACTTTTTTTCTATCATCACTTATTCTCCTTTGTCTCTGTGCAGGCGGCGTTTTTGTCCACCCTGCAGATCGGATACATTTTACAGTATGTACATGTATCGCTTTCGATCCTTTCGGGAATCGCACACTGACCTTTCTTGATCCGCCCTGCAAGATCCTTTACAGTATTTTTGGCGATCTCAAGTATGTCTTCCATTTCCGCAAGTGACTTATTGATCTTTAAGCTGTCAAAATCTCCGATTGCTCCTATGTTTTCTTCCCCGTCAATTACAAATCCGTTCCGTGACACCTTTGCATATTGCAGGTCCTCTGTTTTCTTGGGAGCCTTTGCAATATGATATACCATTCCCGCAGGAATATATTTGCCCCCGTCTCTTTTGCCCGTGAGCCTTTGCAGCTCTTGGGATTTTGATGAGCAAACAGCCTTCATATATAGGGGAAGCTGTAGCTTATATCCCTTTTCAAGCTCACTTGTGCTGATGTCTCTTTCACCTGTTTTATAATCAACGATCTTTATATAAGCATTTCCGTCCCTGTCAACATGGGAATCCACACGGTCAATTATTCCATCCACAAGAACCTTGGTTTCGTCATCAAGGGTTATATCGGGAGATTCAACAACGCCGCCTTCACCAACCTTAACCTCAAAACCAACAGGCTTATATGAGGTTTTTACAAACTCGCCCCGCAGATCGCGTATCAAAAACAGGGATGCGGATCTGATCCTTCTGAACAGGTGGAATATTCGTATATCGTCCTCCTCCGAGCAACCCGATTCCCTATAAAAATCCCCAGTAACCTTTTCAATGATCCTTTCTGCTTCTTCGTCGCTTATATCCTTGATTCCGCCTTCCTTTTCCTCTGCAAGCTTCAAGAAAAGCTCAAATATCAAATGTATTATGGTTCCGAAAACATCCGATGTAACTTCAGGAGCCTTTTCCTCCTTGAGTCGCAAAATATACGTATATGCATATGAAAACGGACAGTGGGCAAATCTTTCAAGCTTGGATTGGGACAATGACATGGTCTTGTCAAACAGCTTTGATGTGTTATCCTCTCCAAGCGCCTCAACGTCCTGCCACCTGTTATCCCGAGTTTTTAAAATATACCTAAGATCCCACAGCGAAGCATCCGTTGCCTGTGTCTCCTTAATTTCTCCCTTGTGAAACAGCGCCTTTACCCTATGTATTACCGCCGATGGCTTTTTCTTTCCTGCGGTAGAATATAAATACGCCACTTTTCCTCGGCACGATGATGAAAGGCTATAGAAGGAAAACAGTGAGCTGTAAAGCTTTTCCTCAGAGTCCTCTCCCACCTCAATTCCAAGGCTGTCAAGTATCTTACACTCTCGGTCCGTAAATGCTCCCGATTCATTGCAAACGGGGAACTCTCCGTCGCAAAGTCCTACTATATACAGCCTTTTCGTGTCCGATATTCTCAGCATGTCCAGATTTCCCGTAAGCACCTCGTCATTGGTCGTTGGAATCTGACCTATATCGTTTTTATTTATTACAGCCTCAAAAAGCCTTTCGAAAACCTCGGAGGAAACCTCAATTTCTCCCACGGTTTTGTCAAGGACCTCAAGACAGCTGACAATACACTTCCATGTTGAAAGACTGTAGACAGCACCCATTCTGTCACCGCGTACCCTTGCAGCTTCAGCTTCATTTTTAAGAGCAGTGGGAATTTTCAGCTCCACCATGTACTCAGTCAAGAGACGAACGCCCTGTGACACTGATATTTTTCCGTGAAAAGCATTATAAAGCTTTTCAACCTGAGCCATAACCCTCTTTCTTATATCGTTTATTCTCCGGAGAAAAGCCTCTGTTCTCTCATTTTTTTCCGCTTTTCTGCCCTCGGGATTAAGTCCCCAAGGGGAAGTCCATTTGCTTTTTCCGTTTATGTTCCATGTTCTCACATAACCTTCAAGGATCTGCGCCTCGCTGTCACTGATGGCTGAAAAACCTGTTTTGGTATATTCTATAATATCGTCAGCCATAAATCCTGCATTGATTATTCTGAAGACAAGGCGAAGGGATCTGATTGCCGAGGACGAGATTATAGAAAATCTTCCCGAGGTAAAGGTTGGAACATCGTACTTTTCCGAGCATCCTCTTATATATCCGAGATAATCGGAAATATCTCCTGCTGCGATGACACAGTCCCTGTATCTGCCGCCGTTTTTCACATATCCAAGAATATCCTCAAATACCCATTCGATCTCCGTCGATCTGTCAGCACATTTGACGATCTGTATTCCGCAAGAGCCTTCTTCCCCCTTGGTATACACAGCTCCCGCTTTGAAAAGCCCTTCCCTGATGGCTTCAATTTCCTTTGTAGCTGCAGGGTACTCCACATATTCGCTTTTTTCAGATATTCCCCACTTATCAGCCATTATCCGAAGGGTCTTTCTGTAGCCCTCGGTTTTGCGGAATATATCCCTCGTGTCCCCTTCCTTGTAGTTTATGCTTACATACAGCTCGTCTGCATTTTTCATTATAAGCTCTGCTACAGAGTATTCAATGGCGGTCAGGCTGTTGAAGCCATCAAGATATATGCTTTTTCCCTTAAAAAATCCGCCCACACCGTTTATATTACATAAACGTGAAAGGTCACACTCGGGATCGTCAAAGCTATTTCTCATAAATCCGTCATATGCCGCAAAGATCATTGACATATCCTTCAGCTTTGACTTCAGCTTTTCCTCGCCGCACTCAAGCTCCAATGCGCTTTTTTCAAGATCGGACGGCGCAATTCCGCCTCTGACCATCATCTTTTTTGCCCCAAGAAGAGTCTCAACACTTCCAATGTCCGTGGGGTCAGTTGCACCGTAAAGAGACAAAAAGGGCGCAGTTGCCCCAAGAGATTTCCACATCAGCAACAAATCTGCGCCCTTGCCGAGATAATTATAACACAGTCCTCCATATTCCCTGAACACTCTGTTGGCAAGACGGCGGAAGCTCAACACCTCAACAGAAAGGCTATCCCTTTCATTTATGACATCTGCGATCCTTCTCTCCGTCACTACCAATTGCTGTTCAGGGACGATAAATATTGCTTTTTTTCCTTTTTCGATATCCGCCTTGAGATACTCATACATCTTTGTGCTTTTTCCGCTGCCGGAATATCCGTATATGATCCTCAACATTTTACCGTCCCCCGATATTCAACCAATATTATACATCGGCGTAATTATAGTATTTATGTCCGTTTTCAAAAATAAATTTCTTTCTTTCCGCAAGTGCATCCCCAAGAAGAAGATCAAACATTCTGTCGGTTTCCTCGGGATCCGAGGGAAGAACCTTGATGAGCCTTCTCGTTGAAGGATTCATGGTGGTCTTTGCCATCATTTCAGCGGTGTTTTCACCAAGACCCTTGGATCGCTGAACAATATATTTTGCGTTTCCAAGCCCTGCAATTATCTCATCCTTTTCCCTTTCGTCATATGCATACAGCGACTCGTCCTTTACGATGATCTCGTAAAGAGGTGACTCCACAATATACACCTTTCCCTCTCGAATGAGAGTGGGTAAAAGAGTGTGGAACATTGTCAGGATCAGCGCGCGGATCTGGAATCCGTCCTCGTCGGCATCAGTACATATTATGATCTTACTCCACTTGAGGTTGTCAAGATTGAAGTTTTGAAGATCCTTCATCTTTTTGTGAGTGATCTCAACTCCGCATCCCACTACCCTCAAAAGATCCATGATGATGTCGCTGTCAAAGATCTTGTCATATGTGCTCTTTATGCAGTTGAGAGTTTTACCTCTTACAGGGATCACTGCCTGAAATTCTCCGTTTCTTGCATGCTTACACGAACCAAGAGCGGAGTCTCCCTCTACGATATACAGCTCCCTTATCTCCTTGTCCTTTGATCTGCAGCCCACAAATTTTTCAACCTTGCTGGAGGTATCCATCATTTTGCTGAGGCTCTTTTTGATGTCCAAAATCTCCTTGTTGACGGTTTCGCGGCTTCTTTTATTAACAAGAATACTGTTGGCAATTATATCAGCCTCATATGGCTTTTCCGTGAAATAGATCTCCAAATTGGTCTTTATCCACTCGGTCATGGCACTTTGTATAAATGCATTATTGATGGCACTCTTTGTCTGATGCTCAAATGATCCTGCAGTGGAGAAGCAGTTGGTGACAAGCACAACGGATGCTTCAATGTCGCTGAATGATATTTTCGACTCGTCCTTTTTATATTTTCCCGTATTCTTTATATACTTGTCAAAGCAAGAAACAAAGGCAGTGGTCACCGCCTTTGCAGGCGAGCCGCCGTGGGACAAATGGCTTGAATTGTGATAATACTCAATAATATTTACATCCTGTGAACAGCAAAACGCCATTTCCATTTTCAGATCGTATTCCTGCTTGTCCTCACGGTCCTTACCCGAGGTCTCCGCTGTCCAATGTACAATGTCGGTTTTTGCGCTGTCTCCCGCAAGCTCCTTTATATAGTCAGTGATGCCCTCACTGTACAGATATTCAACCTTTTCAAATTTGCCCTTTTCTGTCTCATGCTTGAAAACAAATTTTATGCCCGTGTTCACCACTGCCTGACGTCTCAAAATGCTTTGGAAATAGTCGGGGGTAAGATTTGTGTCCGTGAACACATTTATGTCCGGCATCCATTTTATAACCGTTCCGCTTTTTCTTTCGCCCTTTTCAATGGGTCTTTCGTTGAGCTTTCCCTTTGCCTTTCCGGACTTGAAGAAAATCTCGCTGCACATTCCGTTTCTGTAGGATCTTACCTCCATATACGCAGAAGTGAACTGGGTTGCACATGCTCCGATTCCGTGAGTTCCAAGAGAGAACTTATATACTCCCTCCGATGTATTCCTGTTATATTTTCCACCTGCATTCAGCGTACAGAAAACAAGCTCCCAGTTATATTTCTTTTCCTTTTCGTTATACCCAAGAGGAACGCCACGTCCATAGTCATCAACCTCTACAGAGCCGTCCGCAAACAATGTCACGTTTACAGTATCTCCATATCCCTCTCTTGCCTCATCAACTGAATTGGATATTATTTCAAAAGCCGCCTGTCTGCATCCTTCAATTCCCGATGTTCCAAGATATACGTTAGGGTTTTCCCTTACTGCCTGAAGGTCTGACAGCCGCTTTATACTCTCTTCGCCGTAGGTCTTGGATACTGTTGTTTTCTCTTTTGCCATATCCTTTCGTTTCTCCTTTTGTTTTATTAATCATTATCTGTTATTGTATCATTTTTTATGCTTTTTGTCAATGGCGTTGCATCAGCTTTTATGCTTGTCCCAGTGTGCTATATACATACTTGCCAAAGAAAAAACCAATCATCTGCCGAGATCAATCGGTAAATGATTGGTTTTTGTTATGCCTTTAGTTTAGTATTATTTTGGTGTCTTATTCCGCTTTTTTTAATTTCCTTCTCAGCTTCGGACTTACGATCGCCACCGCTCCTGCAAAGGAAACCACCGCAAGAGGAATGAAGATCAGCTCCTCGCCTGTCTCGACGGCAAGCTGCCGCGCTCTTTCTTTTTCAAGAAGTGATAGGTGTTCGGATGTGATATAAATATTTAGATAATTATTTCTTTTTATATATTGGATAAATTCACCCATAGTATCAGATGTCAGGTCAAATGTTAAAAGCTTATCAACGGTAGTATATTCGTTAATATTCCACATATGTGCCCTATCAATCTCATGATTTGTCAGTACACGTTCAAGCTCGGGCACATAAACAGCATATGGATAATTAATAAGATCGTGTGCTTTTTTATCGTCCTCAATAAACATCGCTTCAATTACAAACTCAGGCCAATCGGCGCTACCAAACGTTCCATCAGGCTCCTTCATGCTTTCATATTCTTCGTCCGTCAAGAAATCAAAAAGTGGTCTGATAGCGTCAGGATCTTCTTTCATTGTTTTAAAAGCTTCAAGAAGCTCTTCCTTGGATATGTCAAAATACTTTATACAGTCACGCAAAGCTGAACGAGATTCACCTAAGAATTTCGATTTAGAGGTCACTTGCTCTAATTCAGGACTTATGATAAAACAAAAATATTGCCCAGAATATCCACCTTTTCTTAAAAAAGCATTTAGATAATGATCTTCAGTATAGCCATTGTGTACTTCAAATGTTAATTCATTTGCCACATCTGTATAAAACAATACGGTAATCTGCGGAGTAATAAGGGGAGACAAATAATATAACTCGCCGCCATAGTTTTTGTGTTCTGCCAAATACTCCTTTTTCTGTGCCATTAATTCGTTATATCTTGAATCTTCTGCATAAGAACTGATCGAAAGCATTGTGATTGAGGAAACAAGCATACAAATTGATAGTATAATGCCAATTATTTGTTTTTTCATTGATTATCTCCTTGTGGTTTTGTTATATAATATATAAAATTTATACTATTATCTGTTTTGTTTTGATTGTAAAATAGCAGTGGATTGATAGTCGATTTATCAGGATTATCTTTTACCCATGGTGTATAATCTGAAAATTCATCAGTAAGATCCTTTTCGGCTAAAAAAATGCCATAATGCAAATGATAACCATATCCTACAAGTTCTCCATTTCCGGAAGCACCTGAAATTCCGACTATATCATTGACACCAACCTCCGTACCCACACTTATGGCTGTCGATATGCTTTGCAAGTGCATGTATATTAAATATATTTTTCTCCCACCGTTTTCAGCGTTTCCTTTATATTCATAATAATTGGTTTCAATGATAATATATTTTCCGGCAGGTGAAGAAAATGAATTGCATATATATGACACTTTACCCGTTGTTGGGCTTGACAAAGGCGCTGAATCTACAGAAATATCAATTCCCTCATGAATATCATCAATCAAATTACCATTTGTTTTTTTCACTCGTAGTCCATAATCAGAGCTTATTGTAATATCTGTCGCTTTATCATGAAAAGGAGATTCAAAATTTAAAGATTTATAATGTTCATTTACTTCTGAGTAATCGTAGAATATATTACTTTGGGGGCTTTGATATTGATAGTTTGTTATTTCCCATCTTTGGTTTTGAAGTCCTGATGTTTCTGTTTTCAAAAACAAAATGCCATCATCAGAATTTTCATCCGGTATTGCACCAGTAAAAACTAATGATTGTTTATATTTTAACCGAATAATCCATTTGCCGTCACTTAGCATTTCAAAAATAAACAATCTGCGTTCTTTTAAACGATTTTCTTTATCACGTACTTCAATGATGTTTGATTGTCCGCTCATAGACTTAGATGCTGAAGTGATCGCACGGTAATAACCGTTACAGCATGAAATTGGTGAAATTGTGTAGGCATCCTCTTCGCTATCAAACATAAGCCGAAAACCACATTTATCACGAGTTCTATCATATTCGTCAACCCCTAATATAATACTTTCATAACTGTATGCTTTTCCTTCTTTATTTTTTATTGATTTATCCAAATCAATATTTCTTATCTTAACTACTTCCGGCAATTCATATTTAATAAATTTCCACTCACGCTCGGTTGTTGACATTGTACCCGTTGTGTCAAGAGCGCAGGTCATATTTCCTGAACTATCTTCCTCAACGTACAAATAACCTTGTTTTCCAATATTCATTACTGAAAATCCGTCTTCGTTTTCGGTAATATCCCACAAATAATTTGAAGCTGTTGACCCGGTGGTTAAAATAACATTTCCGCTATTATCAACCGCCAAGAATTTTTCGTTGTCGCTTCCAAGTACGATACGAGTTCCATTGTTACTATCTTTATAAAATCTCCACGTTTCGTCCTTGGTTATACCGCTAAGTACAGTCAAATTCATTTCACTGTTACCCACTAAAAAGCCGCCCGTTGATGGATTTGCAAAGGAAAATTCTGTCACTGTCAGACCCGACATCGTCCATTTTCTTATTTCAACGCCCGTTGCAAGACCTGTATCAATTCGGCATGTGTAGTTGCTTGCGCTGCTTCCGCTGACATACAGTCCTACTCCATACTGTTCGTTTACAATGGAGTACTGACCATCGGTACAACCCACACTCCACAATGAGCTTTTATCTGTAGAATTACTTGTAGGTACGTCTATCAATGTTAAGTTGCCGCTTGAAGTAGCTCCTATACATTTTCCCTCGTAATAATTTGACTTTATTCTAAAGGTACCAACACCGCATGGAACAAATTCCCACAAGGATTTCTCAGAAAACAGTCCTGTTGCTTCTATACTGTTTTCTGTTGCCGCACTCATGTACTGACCTGTAACAGTGTTTTTTAACAGGGTTGCACCATCGTCTATATTACCTGCAACATAGGTTACAACTATTTTGGGACGTTTTGACGCCATCGTGGCATCGGAACTATGGAAAGTTACATAGTGCGCTTCATACGTATTAGAGCTTTCGGTACTGTCTTTTATTACGTAGCCGTTATATTCTCCTCCCTCTGCCACATACTCACTTGCAGGAAGATCAAACGAATAAGTCGTTGCAGTGTTACTGCTGCTATATGATACTTCACCAACCAATGCTCCAAGTGAATAATCGTCATTTGCAAAATCTTCGTTACCGCTTATTTTGTATATTTCAAGATCACCGCTTCCAACAACGGAGGATTTTGTCAGCTTCAAAGAAACCGAAACAACGGTATTGTCCGTCGTAATCTCGGGGAAATTCTGAGGCATCATATAAGTACGGTAAGTATATTTTAAATTATTACTGCTGCTTGTGGAAAACCACTCAACACCGGCTTTCAAATATCCGTCATCATTATACTGTGAAAAATTTCCGTTTATTTCAGTATTATATATATCCGTTATATTGCTGTTTGTTGCAGTTGATGTAAACGGGTCAAAAACAATGGGATATACTCTTTCCGAAGAATTGCGCCATTCCGCGTCGGGTATATAGCTTACAACCCAATTGTCTCCCACTCTTGCTGCGCTTACATCAATGCTCGGACAAACTGAACCTGCGGCATCAAACATATACGGCGCATCAACCAAAAATACTGCTTCACCCTCTGCATTGTTGAGCAAAAGCGCTCCGCTTTCCATGACTTCAACAATAAGACCATCCATTGAATATGAGGTCTTTATGGAAGAATAGTTTGTTTTTGAATTGAATATGATGTTTTCTTTTATGCTATTGCCATCAACAATATACTCTGAGGAAACACCAAGACCAAAGGCGTTTTGATACATCACCGAAGAACTAAGCTCAGGAATCGTCAGTATATCCTCTGAATCACGGCTTTTTCCTATCGGATCGACCTTTTGATGATTTGTTACGCTAAGATTTGAGGGATTTAATTTTGCCGTATCTATTGAAGATATGCTCAAATTATTAGTTTCAACAGTTGTAACTGAACATAAAATATTTCCCTTGCCATCCTCAAGGATAACTCCCGGAGTATTTGCCGAAGATGCAAACGCAACCTTGAAGTTAGGATTTCCTGTTGAACGGTACTGCCCCTTGGTACTATTATATTCAAGAGTATTGTCAATATTTTGATAATTTCCGTTTTTATCCAAATAATGTACGTCTCCCGAAAATGCAACCGCCATCATAGTTCCGTCAGAGCAAAGAAAATGCTTTTCGTTTGCAGTTCTGAGTTCGGTTTCTTCTCTGATTATTGTAACGTCTTGCGAATTTGCCATGACCACAAATGAGGGAAGCATGGCAAATACAAAAGAAATGACTAAAAGCATCGCAGTGAGTTTCCTTTTGTTGCAAATCAGAGTGCTTTTTTTCATATTATTACCCCTTTCTATAGGTATATAAGGTCAGGTTCATTTTGGGCAATCAATTGCTGACCCTCTTGCTTTTGATGCCCTGTGTGATGCCAATAATTTCTATAATGCCGCTCTCGGCACCTCACACATTGCACCGAGACGGCAGGCTCGTGTTTTCACTTTCCATACTGCCACCGCCTTTGTATTTTATTTCCAATTAAAGTATATCATATTTCATATATTTTGTCAATATCACCAACAGCCGAAAACAACGTTAATTATCCCAAAAACACATCGATTATCCCAAAACATGCTCTGTGCTCCTCAACGGTGCGCCCTTTGGGATTTTTCCACTTCAAAATCAAGCAATCTCCTATATAGTAAAAACGCAGATATTTCCAAATTACGAAATATCTGCATTCTTTTTATTTTTCAGTGTCATCAAAAACATCGAGAGCGCCAACAGACACTCTGCGGGATAATATGTACTCATGCAAAGAATTCCCGCAATTCTACCCATTCCCATAAACCAGTCAAACACGAGCATAAGATCTGAAAACACAAACAGTATGCTCCCCAAAAATATCACTGCATTTGCAAAGCTCCGTCTTCTGATGAAATTTCCTGCGGATTTGCCAAGCATTGTGGAAATTACAAGGGCATATACAAGACATACATATTTGAAAATCGGTTCGCCAAATTCGAGGGTGGGCCAGAACATCAAATACGCACCTGCAATTACAAATACAATTCCGCTGATAACAGCATCAAGCCTCCTCATTTTTTCAAGGAAGCAATATCCCACAATGAAGCCCACATGCCCCAGCATGAAAAGCCCTGCTCCAATTATAAAATCCTTGTTTATGGCAACGTCACCTGCCATTGCAAGAACAAGTCCTGCACACATGGATATATAAAAGCCCTTGTTTTTGCACCTTGCTATAATAGCATATGCAAGATTGACAACTCCAATCAGCGCAAAGCTCATGCTCAGTGTTTTTTTCAGATCATAGGAAAAATTATTGTCAAGATAGAAATAATTTCCCACAAATATACCGAGGATCATCAGTACATTGACCCCAAGCATTATTATTTGCCATGTATTTAATTTCTTTGTCATTCCATCACCTCAAAAATATTTTTAAAAGCTTTCCGTAAAGCTTATTTGTATATGGCTGATATCTCATGGGAAGGTCAAGCCATGTTTTTTTGTCTACTATAGATTTATAATGGGAAAAAGCATCAAAGCCTGCTTTTCCGTGGTATGATCCCATGCCGCTTTCGCCAACTCCGCCA
>SVUF01000013.1 GCA_015063395.1 Oscillospiraceae bacterium | reverse complement strand
AACTATCTAATCGGACGCGAGCCCATCTTTGATCGAATTGCTCCTTTGGCATATCTACCATGCGATCATTATACGTTATGCGGTATTAGCACAAGTTTCCCTGTGTTATTCCCCAATCAAAGGTAGGTTGCTCACGCGTTACTCACCCGTCCGCCACTAAGTATTGCTACTTCGTTCGACTTGAATGTGTTATGCACGCCGCCAGCGTTCATCCTGAGCCAGGATCAAACTCTCGATAAATTGTATATTAAGCTTTTCAGCTTACTATCTTTTTAACCGAGTATCTTTTTCCTTTTGATGCTCTTTTACTTTTTTGTAAGAGTTTTATTTCTCTTTGGAATTAACGAGACACTTTTTAACTTCTCAGTTCTTTTGTACTCTCTTTTCCTATTTGTTGTTCAATTTTCAAGGACCGCTTTGCACCCTCACGCGAGTGCCTAAATAATATATCACATCTTTCTCCTTTTGTCAATACCTTTTTTGAAATTTTTTTAAGTTTTTTTAGGTTTTTTGTATATTGCTTTCTTTTCTCGCTTTTTACCTCTTTCTTGGTAATTTTATGCTCGTTTTAACCGTACTTTATGGTGCTTTTTGAGGTAGAATTTTTGCAAATCTAATTTTTTCAAAAAAATATTTTCAACATACTGCACAAAAAAATCAGTCTTTACAACTTTAGGGAGCCGATTTTTTTGTTTATTTTGTATACCGCCCCATCTTCATTTTCTATATTTCAACCTTATTTTCTCGAAATTCATAAATAATTTAAACTTTGTCATCACTTTGTTTTCTTTTAAATACACCTATTTTCGACCATATACAACTTTATATACAAAAAGGAAGCTTTTAAAAGCTCCCTTTTACTTAGTGCTGATCTTTCAACTTTCTTGACTTCTGTCATTATTATTTATCAGATTTCTGATCATGGCATAATCAAGAGTATTAATTCTTCCGTCGCAATTCATATCTGCAGCAAAATGATATTCGCTATCAAAAGAGTATTCCTCCGGTAAAATGGAAAGCAGTATCAGCATATCGGTTATATTTACTTCGCCGTCTTTATTAATATCCCCTCGAACAGCAACCTTGTATTTCGCAACTTCACCCATAAGATCGTTGATGATAATTTCGTCTCCGGTAGACAGCACCGCGTCGTCCTTAAGCTTACCGTTGTAATTGACCGCGATGGCATACTTACCTTGGTCAATATTATTAAGGAATTCCTTCACAGTGGTACCGTTTTCAACATTTGAAATTATCTTCTTTTCTTCATTTATATTATATATACTCGATGTTACAGTATCAGGTACGATCTCAATTTCAAGGACTTCGCTGTTTTCGCTGGCATATGATGTATCTGTTTCATAATATCTGCAAACGACCTCATAAACAGAACCTGCCTTCAAACCTGTAAAAACATTAGTTCTATAGAATGTTTCTCCGTCAAGAGAGTATTCGCAGTTCTCCAAAGGCAATATTATAAAAGAGCTGCTGTTTTTTGAAATCACAGTGGGCATTGGCGGCGTTGACGACGGGTGAGATTTATCCGTGCTTTCTTTTGTAAACTCACTGATCTCACTTGCAAACGCCACGTCCGTTTCCTTGGCTCTACAGCAAATATAATATTCCTTCGCGGGAGAAAGACCCCTGAATTCCCCATCAGTTTCTGAAAGGTCCACCCACTTTATTGCACTTTGCGGGTTGCCGATCTCCAAAATTGCATATTCATAATAATCGCTGTGCAGTACACTTATACTGGTGTCACTTCTACCAATTATCACCGGTGCGTCCGGCGGTGGAATTATTGATTTAGTAGTCATCACAACAAGAGCCGCGCTTGACTTCTTTACGTCCTTGTCTCTTTGGAAGAAGATATATTTTGTTGCAGGCTTTAATCCTGTAAACACTGGTGATTCCTGCCAATATATACCGTCCTTACTGTATTCGTGCTCTTCTACCTCAACAAGCTTAACCCATTTGTCTCCAACCTCACCGTCAAGCTTAGGTGTTTGTGCCGCAACCTGAGGCTTCAAGGTGCTCAACTTAAGCGCCGCACTTTTTGGACTTGCATATGTTGTCTCAGTTTCTGCCCATCTGCAATAAAAAACATAAGCTGTATTGGGCTCAAGATCCACAAACAAATTACCCGTTTGCCATTTCGACCCGTCCATCGAGTATTCATACCCGTCTTTATAGTCCAAGAGCACGAAATTATCGGATACGACCAAGGACTTAGGCGCAGAGGGCGCCTTTACATCTGTCTTATCGACTTCAGTTGCCTCAAGAGCGATTTTAAAATTAGATATAAATACAGTATTGCAACCGTCACCGTCAGAGGCAACAAGTATAAGCTTGTATTCCCCAATCGTCAGGCTTCCGAATTTCAGTCCATAATTTATATCACATGTAGAAACGTCAACAGATGAAGCATTGGGATCAAAGCTTACCTTCTGCAATGTTTTTCCTTCTGAATTTACAATATATCCGCTTACATTTGTAAGCTCGTCCTTAAGCGAGAAAATTCTTCCGCTTAAATTAAATGAAGAATAAAGCTTTTTCACACCTACTGGATAAAGGGTCATGGAAATCGTCAAGGTATCCGAGTTTTCGATCCTGGTTGCATCAGCGTCCTTGAAATATACCCCCGCAGTTGTTCTGAACCATGTTTCACCAATGGAATTGACCTCACTTGAAACAACCACAGCATTACCCGACAATGTACCCTTTGTTTTTGAAGAACCATACGGCTGTTCATACAGTGTCACCTTATCACTGAGCTTATATATACCTGTAATTTCCGTGGATATGATTCTTTCATACTTAAATCCGCAGTTTTCACATATATCTGCACTTTTTTCCGAAAACTTGTGGTTCACACAGACATTGTATCCCTTTGACCATGTGGCATCATATGTGTCTTTGGAAGCTCTGAAAACAGTTACAATGGAATTCCAAGTGCTTTTTATGGTTTCGTATGTATAATAAGAAACCAGCACTCTGTTGTATCCAATGGTTTTTCCCTCTGAATCCACACGTCCTCTGAAAGCGTTATTATGTAAAACATATATTCCGTCGTCATCAGCCTTAAGAAAGATCATTGAGTGGTTGCCGACTCCCGATACTCCCCTGTTTCTCAGCTGAATGATATCACCGGGAGTTGCCTTACTCATAAGCTCCTTGAGATTATCAAGGGTATAGCTGTCATAGTCTCCCACGATGCTGTTAAGGTCCTTTGTGTTCGATGCAATTCTTCCAACACGACGAAGCTCCTGCTGTTGATTGTTTCCAAAATAGTTGAGACCGTCAGCCTGTACTCCGAATATATAAAGGAAGGCATATCTTGCAAAACCAAAGCAGCTCCAGCTATAATAATTATCCACCAAACCCACTTCCTTCAAGATCGGGTGGTATCTTGAAACGTTGAAGCCATTACAATAGCTACAGTTGCTATTTCCGCAGCTTTTGTTACCGTATGTTGTAAAGTATGGATACTCACCGTATGGCAACAACTCAAAAAGCTCATCAAGCTTTTCCGCCATGTAGCTGTTGTCGGTAAAGTCAAGACCTTTTGCATCAAGTATCTCAGCCGTGGTTGATTTTGCACCGTTCACTGAAAAAAGCGCCGCAACAGAAACAAGCATTGCCACCGTGATAAAAAGAGCAAGAAATGCCGTAATTGTATTTCTTTTGTTTGTTTTTTTCTTCAAGTTTTTTAAAACTTCTTTTATTTTCATTTTCACCCTTCTTTATAAGATGATAAAGATACACAAAATTGTATACATCCACTAATCTTTATTATATCAACTTTTTATTATTGAGTCAATAGTTTTTTGTATTGTTTACATATTTTTTTCTGATTTTTGATCGATTGTCGGACGTTTTTACAATATTTTGGAAAAACTCAGTCTTTAACCGTCAACACTGTCACTTTTAATATTTCTGCATAATATATTCATGAAAGGCATTAACGCCTTTACAATTTCATTGGAGGAAAAATGAAAATGAGTGAAGCAAGAAGCTTTTGCAATTCAGGCGCGGCAAACTCCCATTTGTATGGCCGCGATAATGTTTGTATAGATACAATGAGGATCCTTGACAGCTGTCGCGACCGCGATTGCTTTGAGGACGTTCCTGTATTTCTCACCGATTTTGGTCAGGAGATCATAGAAAAATCAAGCTCTTTACGCGTAAAAGACACAAATGTAGTTTGTGCTAATATCATTGTAGATCCAATTGCTTTTAACAAAGGATTTTACCAGATCACCGTTCGCAGTTACACAAAACTTTGTATAGAGGCATGTATTTGCGCCGGAAAGACCCAAGAGCTTGAAGGAATTGCTGTTACAGAAAAGAAAGTTGTTCTTTTCGGCGGAGAAGGCAATGTACGCACCTTCAGAAGTAAATCCGGATCAGATTTTTGCGCTCCCTGCACACCTTATGAGGAAGGCTCCAATGCCCCCGAGGTTGTTGTTGATACCGTTGACCCCATTGCGCTTTCAATTAAGATCAAGGAACCCGCACAATGCTGTTGTTGCTGTTGCTGCAGTGTAAATGAACTGCCTTCATCTGTACACAATTGTCTCAACGGATCTCTTTGCGACTACCGTTCGGGCGACAAGGAACTTGTAGTAAGCCTTGGATTTTTCTCCGTCATCAGAATTGAACGCCCCGCTCAGCTCGTTGTCAATGCAAACGAATACTGCATTCCTGACAAGGAATGTGTTATGAACGACGAAGAAGATCCTTGCAAGATCTTTTCAAAAATGGCTTTCCCCATTTCTGAATTTTGTCCCGCAACCACCCCATCAAACCAGCAGGGTACCATTTCTTTGTGCGACTGCAAGAAAAATAAATACTGATTCATAATAACTATCGAACAAACAACAAAAAGCTGTGAAGACTCGGGAGAGTCTTCACAGCTCTGTTTATTTATCCGACATATTAGAATATATCGGGATCTCCTTCATCAGGACCGGGAACGTAGCTTGTTGTAACTACATCCTCAGCATCAACAAGAATAAGCTCAAAATCGGGTGTTTCGTATGTCTTTTTCATTTTAAAACCTCCGTTTGATTATGCGTTGAATACTGCTTCAGCAGAGATAGCATAATTCATCATTGCGTTAACAAGGTCAACGTCCTTGCCTGCAGCAACCTGTCTGTATGCATAAACTTCTGCGCCGTATGTGAGAGGTCCGCTTACTACTGCATCTGTGTTTGCATCGTAAACTGTTGCAACAACTTCGCGGCGAAGCTCAGCAGCAGAGTACTCAGAGAACTCAAATGTGTAGAAGTTTCCGTTTGCAACAAGCTCTTCACCGGAGATTACAAGCTCGGAAGCACCGTCATCATATACAACCTTTACGTATACGTCTTCAGGAGCGTATTCCTTAAGGTTGAGGTAGAACTTGATTGCGATGTTGCTTTCGTAAACGAGAGTTGCCTGGTGGAAGTGTACAAGCTCTGTTTCTGTGTTCTCATAAGAGAATGCATTCTCAAGAACAGGTGCACCCTGTGTTCCAAGTGCGAAGTCATCAGCTGTAAGATCCTTTGTAGCAAGGTTTGCTGTGTTGTAGCCAAACTTGATCTGTGCATATGCGGCATATACAAGTGTGTCTACACAGAGAGTCTTGAGCTCGTCAGAAGCGTTCTCGCAGCAGATCTTGTTCATAGCGTACTGCTTGATGCAGTATTCCTTAGCGTTACCGTGAGCTGTTACTACAACACCGTTAACTTCCTTTTCAGCATAGATTACAAATGATGTAACATCTGAAACTTCCTTAGCAGAAATGGAGTTGAGTGTGAACTTGATGTAGCTTCCGTTTTCTGTTCCGTAGAGAGTCTCTTCAGAACCGTCAGCAAGTGTAGCAACTACATACCATGATGTGTAACCTTCAAGAACAGTCTTGTTTACACCCATGTTGATTGCAAATGAATCCTGGAATGTTACAGAACCGAATGCAAAGATGAGGTCTTCATCAACACCGTCAACTGCAACTTCCTCGAACACAGGTTTGTATGTAACATTCTTTGTAAGCTCTGCAAGCTCGCCATCGAATGTTGTTTCACCGTCTGTCCAACCGAAGAATACGTATACATATTCAGCTGTTGCTTCCTTTTCAGGAAGAACACCTACATATGAAGGAATTTCGCCTTCAAGAAGTGTTTCTGTGTAAATTTCATTTCCGTTAACGTCAACAAATGTAACTGTATACTTGTCAAATACTGTTACTGTTGCATCAACAGAGATTGTAAGAGAATCAACGTCAACGATGTTCTCGATCTCGATGTAATCAGCGATCTCGGGGTTCTTTTCCTTGAACTGATCAACGATCTGGTTAACCTTTTCACCGAAGCTTACGGTAAATGTCTTGTTAACAACATATACACCGTCGTTGTTAGAATCGAATGCTGCGAGTGTGGAGTCAAGGTTTGCAGCATACTTAGTTGTTGCAATCTTGTCAATGAGCTTGCAGAATACCTTTACTGCTTCGCCCTTAGCGCCTGTAAGACCATAGCCTTCAAGCTTATCAGCAAGTTCCTTAAGAGATGTTCCGTTAATGAACTCGCGGATTTCCTTGATTGTCTTTCCGTTTACAAGCTCTTTTTCCATAACGATGTCAACTACGGGTCTTGCATCAACTACGAGAACGATCTCGCCGTTGTCAGAGATTGTATAGTCAACATACTTGTCAGCCTTTGCAGCGTTTGTCTTAAGAGACTCAAACTGTGCGTCTGTAATATCAAGAGTAATGGAAACGGGAACTACAACGTTTGTTGTAGCGCCTGTAATTGCAATGTCAAAGCTTGTGAGTTCCTTTGTTCCAAGGTTAGCAATTGCCTCGAGGTCAAGACCGAGAGCATTGAATGCCTTGAATACGTTAGATACGATAAGCTGATCGTTCTCATAGAGTGTTACGCCGCAAATTGAAGCGTCCTCGCTGAGAATGAAGAGAGGAGCAAGCTCTGCAACGATCTCTTCGAATACATCTGTACCAACAAGAGTTGTAAGATCTGTTGTGGAAAGCGCAATGTTAAGAGCGCCGTCTACATATGTTGCATTAGCCTGGGGAATTGCTGCAGTGATCTTGTCTGCAACGTTTGCGAAGATGTAGTTGTGGTTATATACTGCGTATGCTGTATATGTATCGCCCTCATACTCAACCTCTGTTTCGTATGAAAGATTACCGTTGGGATTGATTGTTGTTACTGTTGAATCAAGTGCTCCGAGAAGAACGAAGGAGTCAACGTTAACGTTTACAACACCGGGCTTGAGTACGATTACGGGTGTGAATGTACCCTTTGCTGCTGCGATAGCATCAGCGATGTCTGCGTACATTGTATCGCCTACGATTGCCTGGCAGAAGTCAACTGCGTTGAGAACTGCGTAAGCTGTACGTGTATCGCCTTCATACTCAACCTCAACCTCGTATGTGAAGTACTTGTTTTCATCAAATACGAATGTTGTTCTGCCTTCATCAAGAGCAACAACTGCTACTGCCTTTGTTGTGTTGATTGCAACAACACCGCTCTTGAGAACGATTACGGGGTTGTTCTTTACGCCTTCGATTGTTGAAGCCTCTGCTGCTGCAATTGCTTCTTCAACTGTTGCGTAGAATGTATCGCCAACCATTGCCTGTGCAAATGTTTCTGTGTTGAGAGCTGCATATGCTGTACGTGTATCGCCTTCATACTCAACCTCAACCTCGTATGTGAAGTACTTGTCTTCATCAAATACGAATGTTGTTCTGCCTTCATCGTATGCAACAACTGCTACTGCCTTTGCTGTATCGATTTCAACTGTTCCGCTCTTGAGAACGATTACGGGGTTGTTCTTTACGCCCTCGATTGTTGAAGCCTCTGCTGCTGCAATTGCTTCTTCAACTGTTGCGTAGAATGTATCGCCAACCATTGCCTGTGCAAATGTTTCTGTGTTGATGATTGCATATGCGGTGTATGTATCACCTTCATATTCAACTGTTTCCTCAACTGCAACGTATTTATTGCCGTCATATACGATGCTTGTAGAATAATCATCATAAGGAACAACAGCAACCATCTTATCGGTATTTACTGTAACGTTGCCTTCCTGGAAAATTACTACAGGATTGTTCTTTACGCCTTCGATTGTTGTAGCCTCTGCTGCTGCAACCGCTGCTCCAACTGACGTATAAACGTCTTCGCCAACTGCTGCTACCGCATAGTCCTTGTGTGCGTAAACATATGCCGTGTAGGTATCGCCATCAACCTCAACTTCCTTTTCAAGAAGCTTTCTTCCGTTGTAAGGCGTGAAATTAATGTTATCGCCTGCTGCAACAACTGCAACTACGGTGTTCGTAAATATAGAATGTGTGCCTTCAGCATATACTACTACTGTATTAACGTCGTCCTTGTTGATCTTACCGTTAACTACTGCCTCGGACTCTGCATACCAGATTGCTTCCTGGAGGTTTTCAAAATAGTACTTGCCAACCATTGCAACGAAGTAGTCGGGAATCTCAACGTATTCATAATCTGTATCTTCTACACCGTTAACGATAGGATACATGGGAACGGAGAATGCGTACTGTGCGCTTGTTCCTGAATATGTAACACCGTCAATGGTTGCAGAAACTTCTACTGTGTAAGCCTGTGCCTTCTCGGGGATAAACTGATTTGCGCCTGTTCCAAGAACTGTCTCAAATCTGAGAAGGTTGTATGCGCTTACGTATGATGCAGGATTGAGCTGGATTGTCTTTGTTTTTACAACCTTATTGTCAACCCATGTAAGCTTGATTGTCCATGTATTATCGCTTGAGAAAAGCTTAGAAAGCTGTGCGCCGTTCTTTGCTCTTGCTCCAACGAGAAGCTGTGTAACTGCAGCAGCATCGCCCTTGTTGGGGCTTCCTGCCCAGTTTTCCCAACCGCCAAATGCAGGGTAAACGTCAAGTTCAATGTTATTCAATACGTAGCTGTCATCAACAACGCCGTTAACGATGGGAGATACACCCATTGTGTATGCGCCCACTGCGCTTACGCCATGGTACGTTGTGTTACCGTACTTTACAGATACCTCTACTGTATACGCGTTGTTTACGTAAGGAACAAAACGGTTGGACTCTGCTTCAACGCAGGGCTGGAATCTGAGGATACCCCATGTTCCACCATCATACTGTGAAGACTGCTTGAGATTTACTGTCTTGGAAACACCGTTAATATCTGTAAGAGTAATTGTCCATACAAGATCTTTCTGGGTATAAAGATCGCCTACTTTTGTGCCATCCGAAAGCTTGGGGCAAATGAGAATCTGTGTCTGATTTGACCAGTTTTCCATACCTGACGCATAAGGAATTACCTGGATTTCAACATCTGTTTTAGCGATGATGAAATTAACGCCGTCCTTGGTGTAGTTGGTGTTATAAGAAGCCTTAGAGGAGATATCCTCAAAAGCAGTCTTGCTTTCACCGTAGTAATAAACTGTGGAAATATTATTCGAACCGTAAACAGTTCCCTGTCCCATTGTCTGAAGTGTTGAGGGAATATGCACTGTTTTAAGAGTGGAAACGTATGCAAATGCATCTCCGTTAATTGCTGTTACGCCCTCGGGGATCACGATCTCAACGATCTTTGTATGTGCAAATGCATTTGAACCAATGGTTGTAATACCCTCTGAAAGCTCAACCTTTGTGATCTGAGCATTGAGAGCAACCCAAGGTGTTGCGTTTGCTCCCCAGTTAGGCATTGCGCCAGTACCGGAAATTGTAAGAGTGCCGTCTGCAAAAGACCATGACATCGTTGCTGTGAGAGTTCCTGAAGTAGCAACCTCTTCACCCCAGTCAGCTGCGTCAACTGCATCATTGTAAACTGCTACATCTACATTTGCCTTAAACTCAGCATATGTCAAGGGATAGCTGATCTCCTTGATAGAGCTACTGTAGAATACGCCCTGTGAAAGAGATGTGAGGGTTGAAGGGAATGAAACCTTGTCGATTGTGCCGCAGTATGAGAATGCATCCATTCCAACTGTCTCAACGCCCTCTTCAAGAACAACCTCGGTAATACCCGTTGCTCCTGTGAAAGAGCTTGAACCTACGTGGGTAACGCCGCTCTTTACAACAACCTTTGTGATCGTTGAAAGCTCGCTTAACCACGGTCTTGTATCTTCGACGTTTCTGTAATCAGGCATTGCACCTGTTCCTGTAACTGTAAGAACGCCGTCTACAAGCTCCCAGGATGTTGAGGATTCGCCGATTTGTGCTGCGTTTGCAAATGATACGACACATACTAAAGCAAGCATCATTACGCAAACCAGTACCAATGATAAAATCTTCTTCATTTTATCTTCTCCTTTTCAAAAATTGTATTTTTGTGGCTTCTTGCCTACTATACAGTGTGATTGTAGCACAATGTTTTTCCTTTGTCAATAGTTTTGACAATTTTCTTTTGTCATTTCGTGAAATATCCCTGCTTTTTGGCACTTTGAACAATTGCTTTTGCTCTGTTTTGTGCATAAAGTCACATTTGGGAGAAAACTGCGGTCAAACAAGCACTTGCATTTTCACGAAATATTTCGCGAGTTTCGCGCAAAAAACGATCTTTCAAACCATCCGATTTTTCTCTTCGGTTTGATTTTTTCTTCCATTTATTATATATGTACTACATAACGGCAGGATTATTCCTTTTTTGAGCTCACGTCAAGTTCCCTTGAATACTTCAAAACCTCCTTCAAGGCAACCTCTTTTTCAATTCCCGAAAGCCTCAATTTATGAGCCCTTTCAAGCAAAAGTGAAAAATTGCGATCAGGCACAAGACCTGCATCAATGAGATCCCTGCCCATAACATAGGGCTTTTCCATTGTCTTTTTGAAGACATCAAGTTTTCTTTGCAAAATGCACCGAATTTCTGTGTAGTCATCGCAGACTCCTCTGCCAAGATGATCGGCTTGGGCAAGAAGCAATAGATCCTCGGGACATATTGACAAATCAAACATTTTGTTGAAGCTTTTCTGCTTCGCCTGCTGTGACGCAAGCATATTGGGCCGCATATGAAGCTGTACCATATTTTTTACATATTTTATAAGCTCGTTACTGCAATACAGCCTTTCGAGGAACCGCAAAGCAATTGGTTTTCCTGCATTTTCATGGTCAAAAGCATGTAAAGCCCCATTGATTTCCGCTGTAGTATCGGGTTTCCCGAAATCATGGCATAAAGATGCAAACATGAACATCAAGGGTTTTTCCGCAAGATGCCGAAGCTCTGCCGCCTTGTCAACCACCATCATGGTATGTGTCCACACATCTCCTTCAGGATGGTGCTTTGGAGGCTGGGGCACTCCCGCAAGTCTTTCCACCTCGGGAAACCACACGGAAAGCTGATCCATTTTTCTAAGCTCCTCAAAAAATATGGAAGGCTTTTTTGCAGATCCTAACGCCTTCAAAAGCTCACCGTATACCCTTTCTGCCGCCAGAGTGGAAATGTCTATCCCTCGGCACAGCTCAAGAGTATCCTCATGTATCTTAAACTCAAATCTTGCGGCAAACTGACATGCTCTCAACACGCGAAGGGGATCCTCTCCAAAGCTCTCATCACTTACATGACGGATCACACCCCGTTTTATATCCTCAATTCCTCCGAAAAAATCAAGAATTTCTCCCGTAACCACGTTTTTCATCAGCGCATTTACAGTAAAATCCCGACGCATCGCCGCCTTTTTTTCTCCAAGTGCCTCGTCAATATACACATCAAAATCTCGGTGACCCCTGCCTGTACAGATCTCCTTTCTCGGCATGGCGATGTCAATATCATATCCTCTCAAATTAAATATTCCAAAGCTTACACCAAATTCGTTAACCTCGCCAAGCTGACCAAGCACCTCACGAACAACCTCGGGGCTGACACCGTGCACCTCTATATCTATATCCTTTATGGGTCTTCCAAGGATCTCATCACGGACACAACCGCCTACATAATAGCATTTACCGCCTTTTTCGGCAATTTTTTCTCCGATTTTTCTGCTCATTTCTATAGAAGTCATAGTTCACCCTCCTTTTTATAATATAGCTTGAATTATATCACCTTTTATTCTCTTTGTCAACCGCGTCAAAATGCTCCCTCAGATAAATCAAAAAGAGCTGTAAAACTCGTTCAAGTTTCACAGCTCCGGTTTTATTGATTATTTTGAAAAATACTTGTCTGCGGAGCGGCTGTAAGCGATCATATAGCTTACAAGATCTGACAACGTTCCGCCGTTTACAGAATATTTGCTTGCAGCATAGGACTCAACGCTGTAAGTGAGAACACCGCTAAGCTGAACTCTGTCGGGGGATTCATAATTCTCATAGATCACCGCAACAACGGGCATTCCCATATCCTTCACCGCAACCTCGGTGAATTCAAAGGTATAATAGTTTCCGTTCTGCTCCATTTCCTCAAAACCAATGAGCTTATTGTGCTCAGTACCGTTGACATCGGTGTATTTAACAAGAACGGATACATCCTCCTTGTTTCCGCTATAGTTTGCAAAATTCAGCTGATACTTTATAAGCACGTTGTCTGCAAACACCACCGAAGCGCTTCTGAATGCCACCTTTTCGCTTTCGGGTCTTTCATAATTTCTTACGGAATTAAGATCAATATCTCCGCCCGAGTAGCTTCCATAAGCCTTTTGAGCATCGGTAAGCTTTCCGTTTGCAAGATTATCCGTGTTGTAGCCAAGGTGTATCTGTGCCATTGCGCCATAATTGAGCATGTCGACAAGCAATGTTTTATAAGCCGCACTTGTTGAGGATTTGCCAAGATTGTTCATAGCATATTTAACAACGCTGTAATCTATTGACTTATAAACATACTTCGTTTCGCCCTTTACTGCATAAAGAGTAGCATTTACATTGTCGTTCATTTCTTTGGCGGCAATTCCCTTTAAGGGGAATACAAGATAATCGCCGTTTACAGTATAATCCTCAACGATTACGGATTTATCCTGTCTGTCATCCGCATATTCTCTTACGAATTCCGCATAGAGCTTGTCATAGCCCTCAAAATCCGAAGCAAGTACACGGAAATTGATGACCATGCTGCTTTCCATTACAACTGTTGCAGAGTTGAAGCCGACAGTTGTTGTAATGCTTTCGGTTGTAAGAGCATGTGACTCATACTTTGCTGTAAAATCTCCGCTTGAATATACCTTTTCCCAATCAAACTTAACACCGTTTGAGTCATACCAGCCAAGGAATGTATAGTAATTTCCGCAATCCGAGGGCAGATAAGGAGCTTCGGGCGCAACCACTGCCTGTTCCCATACATACGCAGAAGCGGAAATGACGACTCCATCCGCATCTCTGAAGATCACGGAATATTTGATCTCCTCTATATCATACTGTGCCACATATTCACGGTTTGCGGTACAAAGATCCTCAACCTTTGGGGACCAGCCTGTGAAGGTATATTTATATCTGCCGTCCGACTCTATTGAAGGATCACCAGGCAAAGGAATTACCTCATTATAGGAAAGCTCGTATTTTGCAATTATGCTTCCGTCAAGATCCTTGAACACAACGGTAAATCTTACGCTGTCCTCATATGCGGGATAGATCACAAAATCCGCATCATTCGGAACAGAGGTATAGAATTCTGTTCCGCCGTCACAAGAATATCCAACGACCTTTTTGCCGTTTACCGAGGACGCAAATTCCAAGACACCCTCGTAGATCTTTACACCCTCTCTAAGCGAAATACCTCCGCCGCCTGCTCCGTCAGTGAGGTACGCCTCTCCGGTCACCGTCATTGTATTGGAACCTATTGACAGAGTATTGCCGTTAAGATCAATGGCTATGCCGTTTCCGATAATTTCGGGGTGGTTCACCACTGTGTCAGCGCCAAGACGGATCACTGATCCCGATTTTGCCGCCGCAAGAGCCTCGGCAATGTATGCATATGCAGTACCGTCGCAGGTAATATTCTTCACCGCCGATGCATCTGCAAGACAGTATGCACCGCTGTTAAGAGCGGTATATTTGAGAGTTTTGCCTGTATTATTGGTAAAGTTGTAGAATGCAGCAGTTTCATATCCGTAGATTCCTCCAAGGGCATCTGCTTTTACGTTCACCTTGTAGCTTGTGCTTCCGCTGTATACAGCATAAGCCGAAGCAGAAATAAAGCTGCCGCCCTCGATATTAAGGTTGCCGTATTTATTGCTTGCTGCGTTGATTACGGGATAATAGCTTGTTGTTGAATCCGTAATTACTTCACCGCCATAGAAATTCGCTGTGGGTATATTTGTTTTTGAAGCTGAATAATTGTATACACCGTGCGACTTCTTGGAGTAGATCTTGCCGCCATATACATTCATGGTGGAAAGATAATAGTTGTATACACCCCATGCCGCAGTGCTGTTGCCCTCTGTGGCAATATATCCGCCGTATACATTCAGTACGCTGTTGTAGTTGTAGATACCGCGCGCTCCGGCAGTTGCAACGATGCTTCCGCCGTATACATTCAGTGTACCGAGATTTGATGACTGCTTTGTATTTTGAATAACATATATGCTCGACGATGTAGAGGTGGTCATAATGGTTCCTCCCCTTACATTCATTTCAGAACCGTTATTGAATACTGTTCCGCCGCTGCTTTGGACTGTACCGCCGTTTACGTTGAAGGCTGACTTCAAATAATTATAAAAAGCTCTGCCGCCGCCAGTTGCAACGATGCTTCCGCCGTTGATGGTATATTCGGATTTATTATAGTTATATACGCCGTAATTTGATGCAGATGTACCCGAGAAGGTTACCTCTCCGCCGTTCTGAACAAATTTTGCAGTGGCGCCGTAGTTGTATATTGCATATCCTGTTTTCGAGCTGATGGAGCCGCCATTCAAAATGAAGGTTCCCTTGTTGTTTACACTTCTTGTGTACTGACTTGCAGAGGCAGTTGAGATCTTTCCGCTTTCAAGAATGAATTCTCCGCCTTCAAGATTTTCAACTGCATAGAAAACGTCCGCCGATGAAGCTCCGTTTCCTGTTTGTGAGATCTCTCCCCCTGCCATAGCGGTTATGGTAAGCTTACCGCTGTTGACAATTGTGGACTCTCCCTCATAGTACAGCTTTGATGTACCAAGATCAATTGTGATCTCCTTGCCTGCAGGAATTGTAACACTCTCACAGGTATCGGACTGCAGACGGAGTGTATCTCCGTTTTCAGCATACTGAATGGCAACTGCAAGGCTTGTATGGATAACACCTGTTCTGAGGTTACGTACTCCGTATTCAAAGTACACACCGTATAGATCGGCATTGTCGGTTGCTTTCTTTTCTCCCTCGGAATTCCACTCAAAATATTTTTCCTTTACTGCCATCTGGGAAACACCGAAAGAAAGATCAAGATCATCAAGATATTTATATGTCTTTTCAAATATTACATAAAGCTCGCCGTCAACATAGAGATATGATGAGCCGTAGATATTATAGTTTTCTTTGTCAAGAACATATCTTACAGTATATTCACGAGCCTCCCAAACGGCATAAAGCTCAGTCATGCCAACAGGTACCTTATCTCCTGCTTGATATTCTGCAGTTCCGTCATCTTTTGCGGAATAACCCTTGAATATATAATGCTCTTTTTCATGGTTATATTGAGGAATCACTCCGCCAACTGCTGCAAGATATACGGTTTCATCACCTGTATTTACCTTTATTGCACTGTTTGCGCTGTTGAGCATATAAAATGCTTCGGAGTTTTTGAAGCTCTGAACAAGAAGTCCTGTATAGGCATCGTACCAATAGTATCCTGCGGTATTAGCTTTGAGGTTTACAGTGTCACTGCTCTTTTCAACTGTTCCGTCGGGATAATTGTAAACCACACCCTTTTCAGCCAAGCTTCCTTTGATATATGTGGAGATCGTTCCCACAAGATTCTGCTTTTCTTCTCCCGCAGAATTTCCGTGGTATATATAGGAAAACTCTGTCATATGCAAGCTTGCATCGGGATCTGCCGTAAAATATGTTTTTCCGACCTTGAGATCAAAAAGCTTTCCGTCAGTTCCAAGAGCCTGCGCCTTCAAATTGTATGTTGTCTTATTATAATATGCGTAGTCTGTAAAATTAATATTGTAAGAAGCCGCAATTCCCAGATTAAAGGAGCCCGATGTTACCGCTCCGTCATCAATGCGGATCTTTGCTCCGTATTTGCTGTTGTCAACAATACCCGCAAAAATTCCGCCTTTTTCAACAACAACGCTTCCGTGTACATCAAGAACACCTCTTTCCTCATATCCGGATCCTCGTAATACATCTGCCAAAGGATAGTGACGATATTTGGTTTTTGAAAACAGATGCATATCATAATCCACGGCTCCGGAGCTTATATAAAGTCCACCGCCGTTTTTAACAACAAGCTCCGCCGATTTGTCAACTGTAACCTTTGCCCCGGGAAGTATGGAATATCTGTTCATAACGGTGAATGTGCCGTTTTTGAAGGTGAGATCAAATCCGTAGGGTAAAGGGAATATGGCATCTGCAGTGCTTACCTTCTTGTAGAATATCTCAAGAGTGAGTGCCTCTGCGTGAGCATCTCCGTATATCGTCACATCTGTTTTTCCAATGAGGCTTCCCTCGCTGTTTACATATTCAGTCTCAATATAAGCATCTGCAGAATCAAGAGTGATGAGGGCATCTGTAATACCAACAAGCTTTGACTCAAAGGCATTTGCTTCGTTCATGCATGACAGTGCGCCCATTGCATAGAATTCCGCAGAATATGCAAGAACCATTTTTGTCTGAATTGCAGGGATATTATATTGGGTTACGGGAGAATCCACTTGAACCATTCCAAGTCCGTAGACAAGTCCGCCGCCGCCAAATCCCGATATTACAAAGGGAGCATAGATATCAGAGGAGGCTCCGCCGTTGATGACACCGTCCCCTACGATATATCCATAGTTTCTCAGCTCACCGCCAACAAGATTCAGTGTTCCGTCAAGCTTGAGAAGGGAATACACAGCACCCGTCTGTCCTTGAACTGCTGAATTTGCAGCTGCGCAAAGTACACCGCCGATGTTGAGTGAGCCATATATGTTAAGCGAAGCTCCCTTTTCAACAGTCAATGTATATACAGGATCGTCAAACAAGAAGTTATCAGAAAATCTTGTGTCAGTCTTTTTTACTACATAATCCTCTGCTCTGTTTGCACCGTATGCTCCCGAGGAGCTATGAGCAAGAGCAAGCTTTACTCCCTTGGGAACCGATATAGTTTTACCCGAAGGAATGGTGATATCCGCAGTAATTATTACTGTCAATCCCACCTTTGCGCTTTCAAGGGTGGATTTTAATTGATCATATGTTTTTACGGTTACTTCGTTTTCAACAGTTGATGCAAAAAGTTCAAGTGCTCCAAGAGGCACCGACATCACTGCCATTAAAAGCGCAAGAGCCAAGCTGACCGCTCTTTTCTTAAAGGTCATCTTCATTTTATTTCTCCTTAATAACTTAATTGTATATTGTATACTCAAAAATCATTTTTTATTTTTAGGAACAATGTATTCCGTATCAGATGATAAGAAATTAATGGCTCTTTCGGGAGAATCCTTGGCGTTGCCCCAAGGCTCGTCATTGTATCTGTAATCAAATTTCTTGCAGAACCACGATACATCGGAACGCAGATCCTCAAAATACTTCATAGTAACGCCCTTAACGGACTTGAAGAATATTGGGAATTCCTTTTTTCCAAGCCTCGATTTGCCCTCGCCTATAAATCTTTCAAAGTGGGGCAGACATATATATGGCTGAAGCTCCGTATTTTTGCGGAATTCGGGCTCCTCTCTCCACAAAAGCACTGCAGTTTCGATCATTTTTGTAAAAGAAAAATCAATTCTTTCGCACACATAGCAGGTTTTGTTAAGCTCGTTTATTCTCTTGGAAGCATTTGTTCCATCGGGCTTCAAAATATCCTTGGCATCAACGTCCTTGTAGACCTCATCAAGATGGCTTTCAAGCATCAAGGCAAGACTCAGTCTGTTTCCCTTTTTCAGCATATCGCCGTAATGCTTGGAGCAAAATCCTGTTTTGTTGGTCTTTATTCTTATATCAGGGTCCATCATTGAAGCTCCCAAAATCAGATCAAGCTCATTTTCCTGAAGCTTTTTATAAAGTCTGCAGAACGGACACATTTTTTCTTCACTTGCATACTCCTCAAACGCTTCATTGACGGGTATGGTATAAATGGATTCTTTCATTTTCGCTCCCTCGATTCTTAAAATTTATGTTGTTTTATATTGAAATTTTTATTTTTTTATATTATAATCGTTTTATTACATAAGCTTTGAGGTTTTCCATGAACTACACTCTTGAATATAATGACAGTGCCTTCCGTCTTTCCAACATAGATTATTTTTCCCCCGATCTGATTTTTGACTGCGGTCAATGCTTCAGATTTGATAAAATATCCGACGATACCTTTGGAGGAGTTGCCCTTGGGAAATACATTACCGTAAGATCATGTTCCGACGGATCCTTTGTGATCACAGGCTTTTCCCGGGAGGAAGGAGATCTGCTTTGCGATTTTTTTGCCCTTGACGATGACTACAAAAAAATGCGTGATGATATTCTTTCATCAATGACCGCAAGTGGCATTGATACAAACATCATGAAAAAAGCAATGGAGGCAGGCAGGGGTATCCGTATCCTGCACCAAGATAAATTTGAATGTATCTGCTCCTTCATCATTTCTCAAAACAACAACATTCCAAGGATCAAAAAGATCATAAACACCATATGCCAAAGATATGGAGAAAAATTTCACGTATGCGGAAGTGATCATTGGGCATTTCCAACGTCACAAGCTCTTTTTGAAGCAGGTGAAGAAGGGCTTTTTGAATGTAAAACAGGCTTTAGGGCAAAATACCTATATGATGCTTCAAGACTTGCCAACGAGGGATTTGTTGATACCCTTGATTCCCTCCATGATGATGCTCTTTTGCAGGCACTCATGACCGTAAAGGGCATTGGCCCCAAAGTAAGCTCATGCATCACTCTTTTCGGATTTTGCAGACTTTCCTCATTTCCCATTGACGTGTGGGTGAAAAGAGTAATGCAAAAGTATTATTCAGAAACAACACCTCCCGAGGTGTTTGGCAGATACGCAGGTCTTGCACAGCAGTATCTTTTCTATTATGAAAGATATATAGCAAGCGGCAACGATCAATCATAAGTCATCAGTTAATTATATCAAATTCAGTATGAATTGTCAACAAAATTGCATGAAAAAACCTAATCCATTTCCTTTTTCCGATAATAACAAACGATATTACAGCTTTGATTACTATTTAAGGCAAAAATACGGCTCAAAATGTGCTAAGGTGCCCCTTGATGCAGGGTTTACATGTCCAAACCGCGACGGCTCCAAGGGATATGGGGGCTGCACCTTTTGTTCCTCAAGAGGCTCGGGTGATTTTTGCGCCGACGCCCACATGAGCCTTCATGATCAATTTGAAGAAACTCGCAGTGTTTATACAAAAAAATGGGGCAACGTACTGTACATACCTTATTTTCAAGCACACACAAACACATACGGCAGTGTAGAAAAGATCAGATCAATGCTGGAAACTGCACTTTCCTTTGAAAATACAGTGGGAATTGCTATTGCTACAAGAGCCGATTGCCTTCCCGACAATGTAGTTGATCTTCTTTTTGAATATTCACAAAAAACCGATCTGACAATTGAGCTTGGGCTGCAAACAGTCCATGATTCAACTGCCAAAACTATCAACAGATGCCACACATACTCCGAATTCACAGAGGGCTACAGCAAGCTTCGCGGACTTGATGTATGCATACACATAATCAACGGACTTCCCGGCGAAAACTCCGAAATGATGCTTGAAACTGCGGAAGAGGTTGCAAAATTAAAGCCTAAATTTATAAAATTCCACCTTTTACACATAATTTCGGGCACACCGATGTGCAATGATTTTCTTGAGGGAAAATTTGATACCATGACAAGAGAAGAATATGTTGACACCGTGGTGTCCCAGCTTGAGCTTTTACCCCCCGACACTGTAATTGAACGTCTTACGGGAGACGGAGTTGAAAGCGATCTTGTTGCACCCTTGTGGAGCCGCAAAAAGCTTGTGGTCATGAACGAGATCGACAAGGAATTTGTCAGAAGAAACTCAATGCAGGGAATAAAATACATAAAATGAAAATCCTAAAACTAACCCCCCTATAAAATACAAAACCCAACCCTTCGTTTTACCGAGTGGTTGGGTTCTATTATTTCATATTTCTGTTATAGATGACTCAAATTCTACCGTATCCAACCACCTTGCGAATGGTTTCGTACTTTTCCTTTGCGATCTTCTCTGTAAAATCGCGTCCTGCATCAAGAGCATCATCAATTATACCCGATGTCATGATCTTATTGTAGTTGTCCTGAATTACAGTAAGCTTTTCTGAAAGAACCTCAACAAGCCCCTTTTTGAGATCTCCGTAGCCGCCGCCTTCAAATTTTGCAACAACAGCTTCAATTGGCATCTCTGCGAAAACAGAATAAATGGTAAGCAGATTGGATACCCCGGGCTTGTTCTCCTCGTCAAAAGCAATACGCGCCTCGCTGTCTGTCTGGGCACCCATGATCTTTTTCTTGATCACATTTGGAGGATCAAGCAAAAATACCGAAGCCTTGGGGTTTGCAGTCGATTTGCTCATCTTTTTTGTAGGATCCTGAAGGTCGCGGATCTTTGCGCCGATTGAGGGAATTACAGGCTCGGGAACAACAAAATAGTCGTCCTTATATCTGTTGTTGAATCTCTCTGCAATATTTCTTGCAAGCTCAACATGCTGCTTCTGGTCAATTCCTGTAGGAACATATTTTGCATCATAAAGCAGAATATCAGCCGCCATCAGTACGGGATATGTAAAAAGTCCGCAGGTGAAATTCTCATGGAGCTTTGATTTTTCCTTGAACTGATGCATTCTTGAAAGCTCTCCATAGTATGTATGGCACTCAAGAAGCCATGAAAGATTCGCATGATAAAGATTCTCTGACTGAATATAAACATGCATATTGGGCTTTGTAACATCAACACCGCAGGCAAGATATACACCAACAGCACTTCTTATATTTTTGTGAAGCAGCTCAGGATCCTGAGTTACGGTGGTTGCGTGCATATCGGGTACGAACAAGAATGTTTCATAATTATTCTGATAATTTATAACCTGCTTAATGCCGCCGCTATAGTTTCCAATTGTCAAATTTCCGCTTGGCTGAAGCCCTGTAAGTAATCTATCCATATATTTTTACCACCGTTTTATCATAGTTTTCTATCTTAATAGTTCTATAATAATAACATATTTTACAACCCGTGTCAATACATTGACTATTTTTTTAGAAAAGTAATTTCCTTTTTTAATAAATATTAAGCAAGGCAGAGGAGTTTTAAAAAGCTCCCCTGCTATTTCAATCCGGTCATCTTTCCTTTATTACAAGGTCCGTGGGAAGTATGGCCGCCTGTGTATATACGATCTCTGTAATTCTTGCGATTTCGTCAGCCATCAGCGTTTCCGAGGTGGAAACAACAATGTTCGCCTTGCCGTTTTCAATGATGGCGATGCAGTCCTCATATCCCGCCGCCTTCAAGAGAGTTTCTATATTGGCTTCACATCTGATATCCTCTGCAATTTTAGAAATGGTTTCAAGAGCCTGATCCTTATCCTCCTTTGCGGCATCACTGCTGTCAACAACACTTTGAAGAACCTCAATTGCCTCGTCCCTTGCTCTTTGACGTTCAATTACAGCAAGGGCAAAATATGTATCGTCAAGCTCGGTTTCGGGAATTCCTCCAACATTTTCAGATGTTCCCTCGGGGGCAGTTGTCTTGGGCGGCTCATTATCTTTAGGTGTCTCGCCAAAAAGCTTCAAGTTAAGTAGCACTGCGCTTCCGATCATCAAAACTGAACATGCTATGATTATCGCCCTTTTCTTGTGCTCACCAAAAAAATCGGTGATCTTCTCCATAACTCCCCGGGACTCCTTGCTCCCTTCATTTTTAAGTCCAACAAGCGCCCTACAGGTCTGTTTTTCGGTTGTCTTGATTATCTTCATACTATCTCCTCCAAAATAATCATCTTTTTTGTAGATTATATTAATACATCTTTGATTTTAGAACAGTTTTTTGATTTATAATTAAAATACCTCATTTTATTTCCTCAAAAACCAAAACTTCACATAAATATTTTCCCGAAATATACCCCCGTATTTCCTCCCGCCTTGAAAGCGCACCAATGGATCTTATTGTGATCTCTATTCTTTGAAGGTCATATTCTCTGTTTGTTACCCTTCCTACAAATGTAATTTGAACCTCCTCCTTTTCATAACCGAATTGATTCTTTATAGCCATATATTCCGTCAAAGTCAGCTTTTCTTCAGTAAGTTCCTTAAGTCTTTGAAGATATTCCTCATCATCTGAAGGCTCCTCGGTGATCTCAAGATCAGGAATAATTCCCGAAACTACACCCCCTTTAATTGCTGAAACTACAGGAGTCAAAATACAAAGCATCAATACAAGACATGATATGAAATTTACAGCCCTTCCCAATCCGCCCTTTAGCTTATCGGATAATAAACCCGTAATTCCCGTTACTATTGCCACAGCTGCAAACTCATAAATATAATTCACAGGGATCCTCCCATAAAGATCAGCAGGGTCAGGGTGAAAATTGCGCCTACACAGAGTATTCCGGTCATGGCAAGGGCGAATCCCATAAGATCACCTCCGCTTTTCAGCACCTCAGTAATTGATGAAGCACCCATACCCTCAGAAAATGCACTGCTCAAGGAAAATACTGTTTTTATAAGGATCATTTCAATAAAGGGCGGTATTACCGTCAGAAGTATTAACACGATTCCAAGCCCTCCTGATATACTTTTTATCATTTCAAAGGATCCGAATATTGTTTTTGATGCCTCCGATATTGCGCCGCCAACGATCGGAATTGACCCTGCCGCAAATTTTGTACCTCTCAACACCCATGAATCAGCTCCTGACGCCACAGCAGTCTGATATGTAAACACCGTGGTCAAAACGAGCATCAGCGCCGATGTCAAATATACAAATGTGTTTTTTGAAAAAGCCGATATCCTTGTGATCTCCCGCCTTTTTGACAGAATACCAACACAGTCAAGTACAAAGCATACTCGGAGAGTGGGCATCAGTATACCGTTTGTCAAATAGCTGATCACATTCATAACAAGCAAGGTTTCTGCCGCGGCAACTGCTGAGGAGCTTATATTTCCGGATGACAAAAAAATACCGCTCATAATAGGTGACATGACCCCCAAGAATGAACTTATCCTGAGCATCGTATCAGAAAGAGTGCTAAACACCGAATAAAGCCGAGTAAATACTGTTATGCCGCAACACAAACTCGGTATATATGAAACTATTCCCGAAAGTCCACCCCCAAAGCTTACTGAGAAGCTTTCAACTATGGACGATATGAGTATTACAAGTAAAATGTCAGTGAAAAACAATATGAACTCAGAAATGTATTTTCCTGCGGAGCTAATTATATACCCAATGAAAAATTCCCCGTCAAAATCCTTAAGATAATCAAAGGAAAGAACATCTTCTTCCTTAAAAAAGTGCTGAAATTCGTCCGGTATTATTAATTTTAGCTCATTTTCATCAATGATTTCCTCTCCAAATGAAGCAACACTGAAAATAGAAATCAAAAACAAGCATATAATAAATACACCCGTCCTTTTCATTTATTATCCACCCGCCTCAATGGCAAGAGCCAACAGATCTTTAAAAACGGGCAGAGCGCACACAAGCATTTCTCCTTTTCCGAAAAATTCAACGCAAGCAGCAACGGAACTCTCACCGTTTTCACGGCATATACCCGCCATAGCAGAGCAAACAAACCCGATGCCCATGGCTTTAAAAAGCACAGGAGTATATTTTCCTAAAAGTGCACCCTTTTTTGTTAACTCGTTGACATATTCGAATATGGGAGATATATTATCAATTCCACTAATTACAATGAGCAAACACATTGAGATACCCACGATCACGGATAAATTGCCCTTTCCCTTGGGAAGTATCAGACAAAATATCAAAAATATCACCACAATGCCGCAGATTTTCATTAAAGTCATATGCCAAACAACTCCCTCAGATTCTCAACAAGCTGGGAAAGACCGCCCATTAGCATTAAAAGCACAACAATTATTCCTCCAATTGACACAAGCATCGCCTGTTCTTCCCTGCCAGAACGTGATAAAATCTGATATGCCACCGACACCAAAAATCCAATCCCAACCACCTTTAAAAGTGTTGCTATATCCACAAATCCACCGCCTTTATATTCCGATTATAAATATTACCGCTCCGAGCATCAGCCCAAAGCTTATATAAAGCTTCCTTTTTTTTGGATATTCACTGCGGGCTTTATCGAGATTTAATGCTAATGCTGTTGCGCATCTGTCAATTGATGCTTTCTGCTCGCTTGCTGACAGCATACCCAGTGTTGAGCCAAGCTCACAAAGCACACGCTTGGACTCCAAATCAAGATCAAGATGGCGAACTGCCCCTTCAAATCCAATCTCACCGAGCTTTTCTGAAAACCCCGCTTTATCAAGAAGCTCGCTTTCAAAGGAGCAATATATATCAATAAGCTCCCGACGGTACAGATCGATCTGGGATCCCATGTATAAAACAAGCTTTTCAAGCTCCGACAAAAGCTCCAATTTCCTTTTTTCTCTTTTTGATGCAAATATTCCGCCAAAAAGAAAAGAAAAAAATATTACTGTCAAAACCGTTTCCTTCATTATTGCTCCGTTTTTATATCCTTTGCAAGATGATATTCAAAGGATAGCGGCATATCCCTGCCTCTTTTTAGACCGATATAGCATGCAAATATGCCTCTTTTGTGTAAAATCTGTATATCCTCGCTTCGCAAAAGCTCCAGAGGATCGCTTCCGTGAGCAGCGGCTACAATGGGTACTCCCTTGTTTGAGGAATACAGTATTGCCTCCCGCTCCGCTTTTCCAATTTCATCGCAGATTATAAGCTCCGGCGACATAGTTCTGATGGCAGACTCTATGGCTATATCGGGTGGATAGAATTTATATGTATCAAGGGTGGTTGCAGAATTGCTTTCGGGGAAGTCAAGCTCACCTCTGGTGTCCATGAGACAAACTCTTTTATAATACGGAGCCCTTGTAAGAATTGCCGCAACATCTCGCAGCACTGTTGTTTTTCCAATTCCGGGTGGAGAATATATCAGCACACCTGACAAAAATGAATAGTGCTCCAGCACCGCCACAACAGGCGCGCCCACATCCTTTGGATAATGAGGTATGCGAATGTTGAGGCTGTCGATCTTTGAAACCGAAATGATCCTATCCTTTTCTGTGACAGCCCTTCCCGATACTCCTATTCTTATACTGTCCATAAAGCTTATAAACCCCTTTTTAATACTTTCGCTGTGTGCATAAAGGGACCCTCGGCAGATATTTTTTAAAATCATGTCAAAATCTGCAGAAAGACATACATAATCCAATACAAATATACTTGCAGAAAGCCTTAAAAACACCTTTTTTCCTCTTGAAATATGTATCTCCTCGCAATTATCTCCATATATATGCTCCCGAATCATTATCCTCAAGATCGTGGGAAAGCATTCTGTCAGCTTTTCAATATATTCTGTCACATATAATTCTCCTTTTCTTTTATTCCTATTTATATTTCAAAGCTCCCAACCTTATTACTTAATTAAGATGACCTTTTTCAAAAAAGCGACTTGCAGAAAAAATTTCCACTTATAAAGATAGTACTGCAGGAGATAATAATGACAGAGCAAAGAAAGCTCACAAACACGGGAACACCCGATGAAAGAGGTTTTTAAAACATGGTCAATGCCATAAGATAAAAACAGTCTTTCAAAAAAGGCGAATGCCACAAAAAAGGCTTATCAGTTATGATAATATACTTTTATTTCAACTGTAAAGCCATAAATTTCCACAAATTAAAAATTAAATTCATTCCACCAAGGAGAAAATATTATGTCAAGCAGAAATCAGAAGCTCGTACCCGAAGCAAAGGAAGCACTCAACAAGTTTAAGATGGAGGCTGCAAACGAAGTAGGCGTAAATCTTAAGCAGGGATATAACGGAGACCTCACATCTCGTCAGGCAGGTTCAGTTGGAGGACAGATGGTCAAGAAAATGATCGAGTCCTACGAAAAGAACATGAAGTAAGCGGAAGCTTATAAAATATAAAAAGGGCAAAATCCTGCAAAAGCGGGGTTTTGCCTTTATTATTATATGATTATTCATCACTTATTCCTCAATACCCCTTGAAAAGTCTATGAAAAAATGATATAATACCCCGTGGAAAACATGTTTTTCCATATCAGTTACCGTATATAAAAGGCTTGCTGTTGATGCCATGATCTTGGGCTTCGGGGACTGCCTTTTATACTGCCCATTCCCCGAAAAGCATTTTATATAACCATGAAAAAGAATTTTGGAAAAGCAATTTACACTCTCGAATTTGACAAGATCAGAGCTCTGCTTGCAGAGGTTGCTCCAACACAGGGAGCTGCAGAAAGAGCCTTGAGACTTGAACCCGACATTGACATTGACCGCATTCGCCTTGAGCTTTCCCGTACAACCTGTGCAAAAAAACTCATTGGCGAAAAAGGTATGCCCTCATTTTACGGTGTATACGACCCCTCCGCCGCTCTTGACAAGGTATCCAAGGGAGTTGCAATGACCCCGGGAGAGCTTCTCAGGATCGCTTCCCTTCTCAATTGCACCGCAGGGCTTAAAAATTATATAACCGAAGGCAGAGAAGGCTTTGAGGCTGTTTCGGTTTTCTTTTCGCGCCTTGAGCCCGACCGTTCACTGTGCCGTAAAATTACAGAATCAATTGTTTCCGAGGAGCTTATCGCCGACGAGGCAAGTCCCGAGCTTTCTTCCATACGACGCAAGATCAGAATTGTCAACAACAGGATCCGTGATACACTGAAAAAGTATACAACTGAAAGCTCGTACACAAAATATTTGCAGGAAAACATTGTTACAATGCGTAACGGAAGGTATGTTATACCTGTAAGAGCGGAATGTAAATCCGAGATCAAGGGACTTGTTCACGATATGTCAAGCTCAGGTCAAACGGTATTTATAGAGCCTATCGCAATTGTTGAAGCAAACAATGAGCTGCACCTTCTGTCCATTGAAGAAAACAAGGAAATTGAAAAAATACTCTACGCCCTTAGCGTAATGTGTCTTGATATTTCCGACAAGCTTACGCTGAATTACTATAATATCACCGAGCTTGCTTTTATTTTTGCAAAGGGTGAGCTTTCATACAAAATGATGGCAGATGAGCCAAAGGTTAATGACCGCAAATATATGGTTCTCAACAAAGCACGCCACCCACTTCTTGATCCTAAAAAGGTTGTTCCCGTAAGCCTAAGCCTCGGCGGTGACTTTGATACTCTTGTGATCACGGGTCCCAACACAGGCGGAAAGACCGTAACTCTGAAAACAATTGGTCTTTTTGCAATTATGGCTCAATCAGGACTCCATATTCCCGTGTCCGACGGCTCCGAGGTCTGTGTTTTTACCTCTGTATTTGCTGATATTGGCGATGAGCAGAGTATTGAGCAATCGCTTTCAACTTTTTCAGCACATATGAAAAACATTGTTTCCATTGTAAATGAAGTGGACGACGGTTCTCTTTGTCTCTTTGATGAGCTTGGCGCAGGTACGGACCCCACAGAAGGCGCTTCCCTTGCCATATCCATCTTAGAGGACGTAAGAAATGCAGGCGCCCTTTGCGGAGCAACAACACATTACTCCGAGCTTAAGGTATTTGCTCTTGAAACAGAAGGTGTATGCAACGCCTCCTGCGAATTTGATATTGCCACCCTTGCCCCAACCTATAGATTGGTGATTGGTACTCCCGGTAAATCAAATGCATTTGCCATTTCAGAAAAATTGGGACTTCCCGAGCATATTGTCAAAGCCGCAAAATCCCGCATATCCGGTGAAGAACGAAAATTTGAACGAGTCATTGAAAAGCTCGAAGGCGAAAGAGTGGAAATGGAGCGAAACCGCAGAGAATCGGAAACCATTCGCCGCGAATATGAAAATAAATACAAAAAAGCCGAAGAGGATATTGAACGCCGAGAAAAAGAAGCTGAGCGCAAGCTTGAAAAAGCAATTGCCGATGCCGAAAGCATTGTTGCATCAGCAAAAGCATCGGCAAAATACATCATGGACGAGCTAAACGCCATCAAGAAAAAGCAAAACGAAAAGGGATTTTCCGAAGGTCTTGACGAAACCCGCCGTCTTGTGAAAAAAGAATTTGAAAAAATGGACGATAAGCTTTCCAAAAAAGAGGAAAAACCGAAGGAAGAAGAAAATTATGTTCTTCCAAGACCTCTGAAAAAGGGCGACGAGGTTTATATCCGCTCTCTTGACAAAAACGGATTTTTAGACTCAGATCCCGATAAGTCCGGAAATGTAATGGTAAATATCGGCATCTTTTCAACAAAGGTTAAGGTTAAGGATCTTAAGCTTGTGGAAGGTAAGGTTACATTTATCGACAAAAACGGTAAGAAAAGAAGACCCTCCGAATATGTTCCCCAGGAAATCAGATCATTTTCACCCGAGCTTGATATCAGAGGATATATGTGTGATGACGGCTGGCTTGCTGTTGATAAATTCATTGATGAGGCAATTATGATGAAGCTGACAACGTTGAGGATCATTCACGGTAAAGGCACAGGTCAGCTAAGAGCTCACATCACCTCTCAGCTGAGACATGACAAACGAGTAAAAACCTTCCGTCTTGGCGATTACGGCGAAGGAGATTCCGGTGTTACAATCATTGAATTAAAATAATATCGATTTCGGGGAGAATGTTATTTCAAAAATGCTTCTCCCCGAAAAGTCAATCACTTCAAAAAAATTATTAAAAAGTAGTTGACAAATCAGAAACAATATGTTATAATAGCCCTTGCCGAATTGAAATTCGGGCCAATAGCTCAGTTGGTTAGAGCTACCGGCTCATAACCGGTCGGTCCGGGGTTCGAGTCCCTGTTGGCCCACCAACAAAAAAGGAACTTTTGTCTACCAAAAGTTCCTTTTTGTTTATCCAAGCCGCAGGCTTGGTATATCATCACCGCGCGAAGTGCGGTGCATATCATCAAGGGCAGCAAACCGCCCTTGTATCTCATCAGCCCCTTTGGGGCTGTATCTCTCCTGCGGCTTGATGATATACAATGCTTCGCATTGATGATATACCGCAACAAG
>SVUF01000012.1 GCA_015063395.1 Oscillospiraceae bacterium | reverse complement strand
CAACCCGCATGGGTGCATCTTTGCTCCTCAAGACCTTCCTTTTCTACTGTGGGCTGTATTACCACCTTCCACGAACCCAGGCTATGTCCAAGAGCATCGATGTCTTCCTTTGATGTCAATGCGGAGCAAACTGCGCATTTCTTTGCTTTCTGTCCCTTTTCTGTACAAGTGGGATCTTTTATCACTGTATAATCCGCAGGGAATCTATGTCCCTCTGCAAGAATATCAGTTGTCTGCTTTTCCTTGCATTCTGCGCAAACACGGCTCTTTGTTCCGTTTTCCGTACATGTTGCCGCTTTTTCTACAATCCAATCACCGTAAGCATGGATATGTGTACTGCTTTTCTTCGGTATTGTCTGAGTTTCCTTTGCGTTACAGTTCTTACAGGTCTTTTCCTCCAGACCCTCTTCCGCTTCCGTGGCTTCCTTCACTACCTTCCATTCGGAAAAGGCATGTCCCGTTGCGGCAATCGTCATCTTTTGTACCTTTTCATTACATTCGGTACATCTTATGGATTTTTCACCCGCCTCGGTACAAGTGGCATTCTGATCAATTACCCACTGCGTTCCGTTTGTATGCCCCTTCGCCTCTACGCTTCTGCTTTGAACGTCTCCGCAGGAGCAGCTCCTTGTTTCTGTACCCTTTGCAGTACAGGTAGACGCCTTTGATACTGTCCACGCACCATAGGAGTGTACATGGGGAGTCACAACAGTCAAGGTAATTTCGTTTGATTCAAGACTTCCTGCTGAATTTGAAACCACGCACTTGATCTTTGCCCCGTGGTCCCCGGCTTCCGTTATAAACGAAAGTGTTTTCCCTGTTGCAGAAAGCTTCTGATAGCTTCCGTCCGTTGTGCGCTTAATGTACCATGTATATGTGGGATCGGTTCCGTTGGCACTGCAGCTGAGGTTAAGCGCCTTACCTGCATCATATGTGCTTGATCCCGATATAACGGCACTTGTGGGCTTTGTTACGGTGCTTACCACCTTTACATTGAATGTAACCTCATCGCTGAGGGTATTATCCGAAGCATTTGCCGCAACGACCTTAAATGCATGGGTTCCCACAGAATTCTGCTTTGATGCAAGCTCAAGAGGCTTGAATGAACAGGAATTTGTGCCCTTTATGGTTGCAAGAGCATTCCATGCACTTCCGTTTTTGATATAAAGAGTAAAATCACACTTTTCAGCGCATTTTGCCGCAACACTTACATTCACACTGCCGCCGCTGTTTACTTCATAGTTGGGATTCGGCGCAGTCACAAATGTGGGCTTTTCATATTTTGGCGTAGGCGTTGGCGTGGGTGTTGGAACAACATCTCCTTCTTCCACTACCATGTTACAGGTTACGGGCACCTGTTGATTGATGCCCATAAGGGGTATGCTTCCCTTTGCATTTACCGTAAAGGTATATGTTCCCTCTTTGGTAGGTGTTCCCTTGAACACAACGGAACTTTTTGTATATGAATATTCAAGTCCCGAAGGCACTTCTCCGGAAACCAGAGTTATTCCCGTAATCTCCACATACGGAGCCATGTCCGCATATTCAGTTCCGGCAAGAACCTCGGCTACGGATTTTTCCTGATGATAATACTGCCCAACCTTTGCAGACGGCAGATCTATGACCTGTCCCTCGGCATACGCCAAGCATGGCAGCATTATCGATAATATCACGGTTAGTATCACCGCAACTTTTCCAAACTTTTTCATTTATATTTCCTCCATAGAGCATAATATCAACCTTATCTCATGTATTATATCATATTTCCATAGATTTGTCAATAAATGCCCTTATTTTGAATACGGCTCTTCGCACTCCAAATATTTGAATTCAATGTCAGTATCCTTAAGGGTTTCGCGAAGAAATTTTTCAATATACATCATTCCCGCTCTTTCAGATCCGCAGTGACCCATGACTATCATGGATTTATTAAATCCCATATCGGACATGTCGCGGATATACTCACAGGTGCTCCATTCGTCCGATTCACCTGCAAGGACAATGTCTACAGAGTCCTCGTTGATCTCATCAACAATGTGTCCCGGGGTTCCAAAGCAAGCGGCAATTGTCTTCACCTTATTGTCAGGAGATCCAACAAGCCTTGCAAATTTTACTCCGAGAACCTCCTTTATCCTGTCAAGAAGCTCTCCCGATGTGATCTCCGTCTCAAGCTCAAATCGGTTTACTGCATAATAGTGATTGGCAACATGGCGGTACGGCAATCCGAGATACTCCATTTCTCCAAGTGCGATCCTGTCAAGCTTTGCATGGTGCATATGGTCGTGAAGACGGCAGATGACAACACCGCTTTCCTCAATAAGCTTACTTTTTTTGAGATATACGGGATTTTCAAGCAAATGGCTTGTACTGTCGTAATGATTATAGTATATGGGCTCGTGAGTCACAATAAGATCCGCTCCCCACGAAACTGCATCTTTTATGACATTATAGCTTGGAAACATAGTTACAGCAACCTTTTTCACCTCTTTTTCCGGATCTCCCGACTTAAATGTATCAGCGGTTGCGGAATAATTTGCAGTTGTATCCATTTCAAAAAGCAAATCCATAATCTGTTTAGAATTCATATATACATCCTCCGTGATTTTTCTCATTTATCTCTTATATGATACCACCCTTTTGCAAATATGTCAAAGGGTATCGGGAATATTTTCACATATTATTTGATTTTTTTAACAAAAGGAATAGTTATATTTCTTCAAAAGCAATGCAAAATCCAATAAACTGATTTTTTTCGGGAAAAACTCTTGTAAAATCCGAAAATCAATGATATAATAATTGGTGATTAAAGATTTTCAAATCGGAGGATTATAATAATGGATAAAATTCTTAAAAAATCAGCGGATTTTGAAGCAGTTTCCGGGCCTGTTGTGACCATCGTTATGGACGGTGTAGGCATCGCTCCCAAAAACGCAGGAAACGCCGTACATCTTGCTGACACACCCACTCTTGATATGCTTATGGAAAAATATCCCGTTCGTCCCTTGAAGGCTCACGGAACAGCAGTTGGTCTTCCTTCCGACGACGATATGGGTAACTCTGAGGTTGGACACAATGCTCTTGGTGCAGGACAGGTATTTGCTCAGGGCGCGAAGCTTGTTTCCAATTCCATCGAATCCGGCAAAATGTTTACATCTTCAACATGGCAGGAGCTTGTCGGAAACGTAAAGGACAACGGTTCTGTTCTCCACTTCATCGGACTTTTCTCCGACGGAAACGTGCACTCCCACATCGATCACCTGAAAGCTATGGTTTCTCAGGCAAAGACCGAGGGCGTTGCAAAGGTTAGAATTCATATACTTCTTGACGGACGTGACGTTGGCGAAACCTCCGCTCTTGATTACATTGAGCCCTTCGAGGCATTCCTTGCAGAGCTTCGCTGCGCAGAATTTGATGTAATGATCGCATCCGGCGGCGGAAGAATGCAGATCACAATGGACAGATATGAGGCTAACTGGAAGATGGTTGAAGAGGGCTGGAAGACACATGTTCTCGGAATCGGACGTCAGTTTGCATCAGCAAAGGAAGCGGTTGTTACATACCGCGAGGAAACAAAGGTCATCGACCAGGATCTTCCCGCATTTGTAATTGCAAAGGACGGTGAGCCCGTTGGTACCATCAATGACGGTGACAGTGTAATTTTCTTTAACTTCAGAGGTGACAGAGCAATTGAGATCTCCAAGACCTTTGACAGCGAAAGCTTCGATAAGTTTGACCGAGTTCGCTACCCCAAGGTTATGTACGCAGGTATGCTTGAATATGACGGAGATGCTCACATTCCTTCAAAATTCCTTGTAAATCCCCCCGAAATCACCAATACAATGGGTGAATATCTTGCTGACATGGGAATCAATCAGGCAGCTATTTCCGAAACACAAAAGTACGGCCACGTAACATATTTCTGGAACGGCAACCGTTCAGGTAAATTCAGCGAGGAGCTTGAAACATATATCGAGGTTCCCTCCGATGTTGTTCCCTTCGAACAGAGACCTTGGATGAAGTGCGCTGAGATCACAGACAAGCTCATCGACCTTATCAAGAGCGGCGAGTACAAGTACATCAGAGTAAACTTCCCCAACGGCGACATGGTCGGTCACACAGGAAGCCTTGAGGCTACAAAGATCTCCATGGCTGCCCTCGACCTCCAGCTTGCAAGAATCCTTCCTGTAATTGATTCAGTTAAGGGTGTTGCCCTCATTACAGCAGACCACGGAAACGCTGATGAAATGTACGAGATCGACAAAAAAACAGGCGAACCCAAGCGCTCAAAGAGCGGCGAGGCAAAGGCTAAAACAAGCCATACTCTCAACCCCGTTCCCTGCATTTTCTACGACAACTTCTATGCTGACAAATACACCGTAAAGGAAAGCGACTCCTTCGGTCTTGCAAATCTTGCGGCAACAACAGTAAACCTTCTCGGCTATGATGCTCCCGATATGTGGTGCGAGTCAATGATCGAGAAGAAGTAAGATCTATATTTGTTTTTTCTCAGGGGGAACTTTTTATAAAAAGTTCCCCCTAAAAACCCCTTCAAAAATTTCAATAAAGGGGCTTTTATATAGGTTTTCAAAGAAGAGGTAAAATCGGGTTTGCGGCATAAGCAAGCCACCGTCCTACCGGAGAATTTCAAATCTTGTTGTACCTGTAGGGACCGACGTCCTCGGTTGTCCGTTTTATCGTTCAAATCAATTATTTACAGCAGAAGTCTTATTGACGCCTTGATTGTTACGGTAACCTATGCTTTCTCAAAAACAAATAACATGCACTAAAATTCCCAAAACTGCCCCCCATGTTTCGAGCGAATTATTCGACAAATATAAAACAGATGGAGTTTCCCGAAAGTCACCCCATCTTTTTTATTTATATATCCCTTTTGTTATCCTTAATTTTTAGAGGACGGTCAAGGCTTAATTGAAATTATTTAGCAACCGCAGCCACAGCCGCGCATTGAGTTCTGATTGTTGTTGCAGCAACAGAAAAGGATAATGAGGGCAATTATAATAACCCATACTGTGCTGTCATCCAAAAGATTGCAAAGACAGTTCATCTTGTTGCCTCCTTTCGTAGCTTAAAGGCTTTGCCGCCTTTGGTAATATTTTATGCAAAACCCAAAAAGGTGTGCCCCAATTATTTTCACCCCTTTTCCTCACATGCTAAAAATCATGTAAATTCCGTTGTTTTTTAATTTAACCCCTTCTCATGTGCTAAAAAAGTACAAAAACCCCTTGATATTTTTTTCTGTTGGGTTTATAATAAGGTATATAGGTATGTAATTTTGGAGATCATTATGCAGGACAGAACAATTGCAGCAATTTCCACTCCTTTTGGACGGGGCGGTATTGCTGTTATCAGAATATCGGGCGTAGACGCCATTGAAATTTCATCAAAAGTATTTAAGCCTCGCTCAAACAAAAGCCTTACAGAGATCCCTCACGGAAGAACCGTATACGGACTGATCGTTTTCGAAGAAAAAACCGTAGACGACGGTATGGCATCTGTTTTCAAGGCGCCAAATTCATTTACAGGGGAGGATACAGTTGAAATTTCCTGCCATGGCGGTATACTCATTACTCAAAAGGTACTTGAGGCAGTTTTGGCAGCAGGAGCTTCTCCGGCGGCGGCAGGGGAATTCACCAAGCGGGCGTTTGTTTCGGGAAAAATAAAGCTTACCGAAGCGGAAGCGGTAATTGCAACCATAAATGCCGAAAGTGAGGAGCAGCTGAAGCTTGCAAGATCCCATATGGAAGGAAGTCTTTCCCGTGAGATCGGAGAAATCTCATCCGGGCTTTTGCAGATCCTGTCCCGTTGTTATGTTCTCTGCGATTATCCCGACGAGGATCTTTCCGAGGTCTCAAATGATGAAGTCAGATCGATTCTCTTATCGGTACGCAACAGGCTTTCAAGGCTTTTGTCCGGCTATAAGGTTGGCCATGCCGTTGCAGAGGGAATTGAGACCGCAATTGTGGGACGTCCAAATGTTGGTAAATCATCTCTTTTAAACGGACTTTTAGGCTATCAACGTGCAATTGTCACCGATATTCCCGGAACCACCCGCGATACAGTCGAGGAAAGGCTCTACCTTGGAAGAGTGCTTTTGAAGCTTTGCGACACAGCAGGGATCAGAAGCGGCGATGATATTGACGAGGTTGAACGGATCGGAATACAGCGAAGCCTTGAAAAGCTGGACTCCTCCGAGCTTGTTCTTGCAGTCTTTGATTCATCAGCCCCCCTTCAGAAAGAGGATCATCACCTGCTTTCTCGCCTCAAGGAATACAGCGGTATTAAAATTGCAGTTCTCAACAAATGCGATTGTGGCGAAGATAAGGAAAGCACCAAGATAATCTCCTCCTGCTGTTTTGACCATCTTATAAGAATCAGTGCAAAAAACAAACTTGGCTTTGAAGAGCTTGAAGCCTTAATTGAAGGTATGTACTTCGAAGGACAGATCGATTATTCAAAAACCCCGACCCTGTCACTTGCCCGTCAAAAGATCTCCGTCAAAAATGCACTTGATGCCGTTGACAGAGCCCTTTACGGTCTTTCCATAGACCTACCTGCAGATATTACAGGTCTTGACATTGAAAACGCCATTTCATCATTAGAGGAACTTGACGGCCGCCAGATCTCCGAAAAGATCGTTTCAGAGATCTTCAGCAGCTTTTGCGTGGGCAAATAAAAATCAAACAATTTCTAATACAGTAAAGAATAATGGGGAACATTTTTCTCAAAAGGCTCCCCAAATTATAGCTATTTAGTGTTTTTTCTTGTGCTTCTCGGCGTCATTAAAACTATGAGCAAAATTATTGCTGCGGCAATGATCAGCGATATGATGATGCCCCAAAACACATTTGACACTGCTTTTTCGTCGGACTCAGAGCTTACGCTTGAGCCTCTCGCCATATTGTTCACACGGTCGTTTGGCGTTACATTATCATTTATATTATTGTTGTTTCCGCCCACAAGACTCGATGTTTCGAGGTCCTTGTCCCTTATTGCGTCCCTGTCCCTGTCGTATTTGTCCTCATCTCCGATTATTCCCGCTCGGTCGCCAACCGCACCGTCGCGGACAATGCCGTCTTTGCGGTCAAAATAAACGGGAACTATTCCGTTTTCGTCGGCAAATACCCCTGTTGAGCATACGGACATAACTAAGATTATTACTAAAACCGATATTGATATCAGTTTGTTTTTGGAATTATTGATCATATAAGAATATCCTTTCGTATAAATATTCCACGTTTATTTTGCGTAAAATACTCCTTTGTATACCTAATTTAAGGATGTAAAAACAGGAAATTTTAAAAAGGAATTTTAAAACAGGAAATTATAAAATGGAAGTAAAAAGATTTTCAAAAAACGATTCGGGATTTATCTGCGAAAATTGCGGACGCGAGGTTTTGCCAATGGAAAGCTCCTCACGAAATCACTGCCCCTTTTGCCTTTGTTCCCTTCATGTAGACGAAAACCCGGGCGACCGCGCCAACACATGCCGAGGGATCATGGACGCCGTAAAGGTCATAACCGATGCAAAAAAAGGCTACATTATTCTCCACAAATGCAGAAAGTGCGGCGAGATCAAACGCAACCGTGCGGCATACGGCATAAAGACCCAGCCCGATGACCTGAAAAAGCTCATCTATCTGACCACTGTTGAGCTTTGATTTATAAAACCGCAGGGGAAGCCGACCCTGATAAAACACAAAAAATTTATATGCTTTTTATTTATTTCAATTAGTATATTTTAGAACCCTTTAAAAGCTTTAAAAGGGTTTTGGAAAGCATTTTTCAAAAAGCTTTCCAAATAAAAAATCAAAGGAGAGACACATATGGAAGAATTAAGAGAAAAAGGCGGAATATCCGTTGCCACAGAGCACATATTCCCCGTTATTAAAAAATGGCTTTATTCAGAAAAGGAGATCTTTCTCCGCGAGATCGTTTCAAACGCATGCGATGCCATTACAAAGCTGAAAAGACTTGAAGCTCTGGGAAAATACGACGGAAACGGCGAAGCCTACAGAGTGGATGTAAGCTACAACAAGGAAGCAAAAACCTTGACTGTATCGGACAACGGAATCGGAATGAACTCCGAGGAGGTTAAGAAGTACATTTGTAACATCGCGTTGTCCGGCGCTCTTGAATTTATACAAAAATATGAGGAAGAAAAGAACGACAGCGGTATCATCGGACACTTTGGACTCGGATTTTACTCCGCTTTCATGGTAAGCTCAACTGTTGATGTAATCACAAAATCCATTGACGGCTCGGGAACCGTAAAGCTTGTATGCACTGAAAACGGAGAATATACCCTTGAGAGCGCCGAGTGCGAAAGATCCCGCCATGGAACCGATATTGTAATGCACATAAATTCCGAGGGCGAGGAATACCTTGAGGGGTACAAGCTCAAAGAGGTTATGAGAAAATACTGCGCATTCATGCCAATTGAGATCTATCTTACCGATGAGTGTGAAGAAATCAAGGAAAACGATGACAAGCTCCCTGAGCCCATCAATGATACCTCTCCTCTTTGGCAAAAAAATGCCTCGGATTGCTCCGACGAGGAATACAAGGATTTTTACAACAAGGTGTTCAACGACTTTAAAGAGCCCCTTTTCCAGATCCATATAAACGCGGATTACCCCTTAAACTTCAAGGGAATTTTATACTTTCCAAGAATTCAAAGCGAATATGAGTCACTTGAAGGACAGGTAAAGCTCTATTACAATCAGGTTTTTGTTGCCGACAACATTAAGGAAGTGATTCCAGAGTATCTTTTGATGCTCCGCGGAGTGCTTGATTGCCCTGAGCTTCCTCTCAATGTCAGCAGAAGCTACCTTCAGAACAGCGGCTATGTCTCCAAGATCTCCGCTCACATCGCAAAAAAGACCGCAGACAAGCTTTGCGGAATCTTCAACACCGAAAGAGAAAGATTTGAAGGCTTTTGGCGCGATATCAAAATATTCTGTGAATACGGAAGCCTTAAGGATCACAAGTTCTTTGACAGAATAAAAAATATCATTCTTTTCGAAAAAACCGACGGAAAGCTTTTGACCGCCGATGAATACATCGAAAATGCGAAGGATAAATACGAAGGAAAGATCTATTATGCCACCGACAAGGTAACACAGGCACAATATATTTCCCTGTTTGAATCCGAGGGTATTGAGGTCGTGCTTCTTGACAAGGTAATTGACACTCAATTCATCACCCTTATTGAGCAGGAAAAGAACGTGAAATTCCTGAGAATCGACGCTGATGTTGCCGATGCCTTAAAAAATAATAATTCTGACAGCACCGTTGACGAAAACATTGTTGCCCTTTTCAGAGAAGCCTCCAAAAACAGCGAGATGAAGGTTAGCTTCGAGTCATTGAAGGACGCCTCTGTTCCTGCAATTCTCAACATTACCGAGGAATCCCGCCGTATGACAGAAATGATGAAAATGTACGGCATGCCAATGGATAGCTTCAAGGAGGAAACAAGCCTTGTTGTCAATACCTCATCCGAGCTCATCAAAAAGCTTGGATCTACAAACGACGAAAAAGCAAAGCTTGCCGCCGCAGAGCAGATCTACACCCTGGCACTTTTGTCACAGCGTCAGCTTACCCCCGAAGAAATGAAGAACTTCATCTCCACAAGCCTTAACATCATTGAAAAAACACTTTAAAAGCACGCAATATCAAAAATCCCAAAACTCACCCTCTGAATTACGGGTAATCTTTGGGATCAATCCCTTGAATTGCAGGAGGAATGGCATTGAAAGAAATTATAAATTCAGATATTAAAAAAATTGCCAAAGGTCTTTCAATACATTCCGAGGCACTAAAAAAGCTTGATACCATACGAAGCAGATATCTTTATGAAATTGCCGAGCTTGTCTGCGAAGCAATTGAAGAGCCCCTTGACATAACCGAAGAGCTTCCCTCCTCCTACAAAAAAGCAGTGAAGGAAAATATTCGTGGTCTTTCAAGAGAAGAAAAAGCCAAAATCGCTTCATATATAGCAGGTATATTGGGGGAAAAATACCGTAAAATGAATTTTGAATCCTTCGGCATCCCCCAATCACCTAAGCCAACCACAATAAATTATGTAAAAAACGTTTATTCCGACAGAGCATACCGAGGCTTTGACGAGCATATCGGAGGACTTTATTCCGAATACGCCGACAGCTTTCTTTCCGCGGCTCAAGCGGTATACTACGAAAACTCCTCCGGCTGTATTCTCCCCTACTGTGCCCATGACGGTACGGTTATGACAGGAATTGCAAAGCTGATCGAAACCTATGATCTGAAGAAATCCGCAGTTTTTACAACAGATACAGGGGGCGTTCAGCACAGTGAATTTGCGCTTTTTACCCACGGGATCTGGGCAAACCGCAACTCAGACATACTTGAATTCACCGTCAGATCCGATGATCCGTTTTTTGTTGAGGATATTATTGCCGCCTGCCGAATGTTCAACTATGAAAGCATATTCCATTCAAGACGCACATCTCTCTGCGACGGAGAGAAATATGACTTCTTTACCGCAAAAAGTACCGATCCCCGATGTCACATTTCAATGCTTTTCTTTCTTTCTACAGAATTTGAGCGGTATAATATAACAGGATTATATAAAAGCATCAGCGAATAACAATCTTATATCAAGGAGACAAAAACATGGAAAAGAAATATATGTACAAAACAAAAGGAACCTGTTCCAGCGAGATCTGCATCGTTATGGACGGAGACACCGTGAAAAAAGTTGACTTCTACGGTGGCTGTTCCGGCAATACTCAGGGAGTAGCAAGACTCAGTGAGGGCAAAACCGCCGACGAGATCATCGAGATCCTTTCGGGAATTCGCTGTGGATTCAAAAAAACCTCATGTCCCGATCAGCTTGCAAATGCCCTTAAAATGATCAAAGAGCTTCCCGAGGAAGACTCCGAACAGAAGATCAAGCAGCTTAATTTTTAAAACATTAACAGATAACCCCTTTTGGAAAACGCCTTATAAATATACAAATAAAAAATAATAAAATATATGGAGGATGTTGTTATGACAGAATTTATGAGCGAGTACAACCGTTGGCTGAGCTTTGCCGACAGCGACACTAAAAAGGAGCTTGAAGGAATCCGAGACAATGAGCAAGAGATCCAATACCGTTTTTCCTCAAATCTTTCCTTCGGAACTGCCGGACTTCGCGGAATCATGATGGCGGGAAGAAACGCCATGAATGTTTACACCGTAGCGCAAGCTACACAAGGACTTGCTGACCTTATCAACGCTGAGGGCGGCGCTGACCGCGGAGTATGTATCGGATATGATAGCCGTAACAACTCCGAGCTTTTCGCAAAGATCTCTGCAGGAGTACTTGCGCAGAACGGAATCAAAGTGTACATTTATGACGAGCTTCGCCCCACACCAATGATATCCTTTGGTCTGCGTCACCTTTCCTGTATTGCGGGAATCAACATTACCGCTTCCCACAACCCCAAGGAATACAACGGTTATAAGGTATATTGGGAGGACGGCGCACAGATCTCTCCCGAACAAGCAAAAACAGTTTCTGCAAGTATTCAGAGAACTGATATTTTCTCTGTTACATACATGGACTTCGACGAAGGCGTAAAAGCAGGTAAGATCCAAATTCTTTCAAAGGAAATTGACGAGGCATATCTGGAAAATGTAATGGCTCAGGCAGTTGACAAAAATATTATTCCCAAGATGGCTGATTCCATGGGAATGGTATATACCCCCTTCAACGGCGCAGGCTACAGACTTATCCCCGAGGTATTCAAAAGAGCCGGATTCAAGCATGTATATCCCGTTGCAGAGCAGGCATATCCCGACGGAAACTTCCCCACACTGAAATCACCTAACCCCGAAAACGCAGAGGGCTTTGAGCTTGGAATCAAGGTTGCAGAGGAAACAGGATGCGATCTTGTTGTTGCCTCCGACCCCGATGCAGACAGAGTGGGCGTTATGGCGAGAAATAAGGAAGGTAAATTTGAGACCATCAGCGGAAACCGCATGGGCGCACTCCTTCTTGATTATATTCTCACAGCATACACAGAAAACAATAATATGCCCGCAGATCCCTATGCAGTAAAGACCATTGTTTCCACCAATCTTGCAAAAGCAATTTGCGATGCCTTTGGCGTTAAGCTCTATGACGTGCTTACAGGCTTCAAGTACATCGGAGAGGTAATCAAAAACAGCGAAAAAACAGGTGTTGGCTTCTTTATTCTTGGATTTGAAGAAAGCTATGGATACCTCAAGGGTACATATGCAAGAGATAAGGACGCAGTTGTTGCATCAATGCTTATTTCCGAAATGGCAGCCTACTACAAGAGCAAGAACATGACTCTTTGCGATGCTCTTGACAAGCTTTTCGAGAAATACGGATATTTCTGCGAGAAGACAATCAGCATTGAAATGAAGGGCTTTGACGGTCCTGCTCGTATGAAGGCACTTATGGAAGGTCTCAGAGCAAATGCCCCCACAAGCTTTGCAGGCAGACGTGTTGTTACAGTTAAAGACTACCTTGCAGGAACTGTTACAGATCTTGAAAGTGGCAAAACCGAGCCCACAGGTCTTCCCGAATCCGATGTTATGTACTTTGTAACAGAGGACGGCACAGCGGTAATCTTCCGTCCTTCCGGAACAGAGCCCAAGGTCAAGCTCTACCTCCTTCTCAGCGACAAGGATTCCGTAAGTGCAGAAGCAAAGCTTGCAGAGTTTGAAGCTTCAGCAAGAGAGCTTTGCAAATAATATCACTTATTTATATAATAAATCTCATCATTTTCAGCAAAAAAGAGCTGTAAAAACTCATTGAGTTTTTTACAGCTCTTTTTCTATACCGTTCTGTTGCTGAGTCTCAGATTGTCAGCAATCATAGCTATAAACTCACTGTTTGTAGGCTTTCCCCTGCCTTGCTGAACAGTATATCCAAAATAAGAATTAAGAGTATCAATATCCCCTCTGTCCCAAGCAACCTCAATGGCATGGCGTATTGCTCTTTCAACTCTGGAGGAAGTAGTCATATATTTCTTCGCAACTTCCGGATACAACACCTTGGTCACCGAATTGATGATGTCGCTGTCGTTGATCGCCATGATTATTGCGCTTCTCAAATACTGATATCCCTTTATATGAGCAGGAACTCCGATTTGATGTATTACCCTTGTCACTTGAGTTTCTATGTCCGCTCTATATGCCACAGGCTCGGAAACATATGTCTTTCCCGTTTGCTTTCTTGTGCAAAGCCTTTCCATTCTCTCGGAAAGACTTTCATAATTTAACGGCTTCAAAAGACAGTAATCAGCTCCTGCCTCGGTGGCTTCATAAAATAGGTTTTGATTGTTTACCACCGACAAAACTATAAACGACGGCGGCGCATCGGGAGAAAAATTCAAGGAATATGCTCCTCTGATGACTTGAATAAAATCCAATTTGGAAAGCCAAACGTCCATGAGCACTATGTCCGGGTGGAATCTGCCGATCTTATAAAGAGCATCCTCTCCATTTACCGCTTCTTCGAATCCTGTGTATCCCAACTCCGAGAGATTTTCTCGGCAAAGCTTGCGAAATTCTGCGTTTTCATCCGCTATCAGTATTTTGATGTTCTTGATGTTTTGTTCCATGATATGCCTCTCTTTGATACATTATATTTTTTCACTGCCACATGCCTTGGCTTTTTACGTGATTTGATTATACCATATTTTACCATAAAATGCAACAGTTTTCATCAAATAATAATTAACAATATTTTCCATTGATTTTAGTGTATTTTTGACAAATTTTGGTAAATAAAAGTAGAACCGTGTAAAACGACAAAATTCCCCAACGCCATGGCGTTGGGGAATTTTTTATCACATTACAATTTTCAAACAAAAGCAGTTATTTTCCAAGAAATTTCTTTACATATTCGATCTGTCCATCAACAGAAGCATAGCCTGTACTTCCCTCGGAAATTCTTCTTGCAATACAGTTTTCAAGGGATATGGCTTCATATACACCCTCGTCGAAGTTCTCGTCAAAGGACTTATATTCCTCCACAGTAAGATCGTCAAGAATCTTTCCCTTTTCAATACAGTATCCGATAATTCCGCCCGTGATCTTATATGCCGTTCTGAAGGGCATTCCCTTGCTTGCCACAAGGTAGTCCGCAAGGTCAGTGGCATTGATGAACCCGCGGCACGCCGCACGGTACATATTGTCAGCCTTAACCTTCATTGTCTTGATCATGGGAATGAATATCTCCACACATTTTTTAACCGTATCAAGACTGTCAAATACCGCTTCCTTGTCCTCCTGCATATCCTTGTTGTAGGCAAGGGGGAGCCCCTTTAGCACCGTAAGCAGCGCAACAAGATCTCCGTATACTCTGCCCGTCTTTCCTCTTACAAGCTCTGCCATGTCGGAATTCTTTTTCTGTGGCATAATGCTTGAGCCCGTGGTATAAGCATCATCAAGCTCCACAAATGAAAATTCCCAGCTGGACCACAGTATGATCTCCTCGGACAGCCTTGAAAGGTGCATCATTATAATGGAAAACGCGCTCATAAGCTCAAGACAGAAGTCACGGTCAGAAACTCCGTCCATGCTGTTTTCCATGATCCCGTCAAATCCGAGAAGCTCCGCTGTCATGCGTCTATCCGTATTATAAGTAGTTCCGGAAAGGGCACAGGAGCCAAGGGGGGAATAATTCATTCTTGCAACAGCGTCCTCAAGTCTTGTTACGTCCCTTATCAGCATCATGCAATACGCAAGTAAATGATGTCCAAATACAATTGGTTGTGCCCTCTGCAGATGGGTATACCCCGGCATGATGGTGCGCTTATTCGCTTCTGCCTGAGATGCAAGAGCATCAATAAGCTCTTTCACCATTTCAATGACAATGGTTACCTCATCTCTAAGGTAAAGCCTTATATCAACTGCCACCTGATCGTTACGGCTTCTTGCAGTATGAAGTCTCTTTCCCGCATCTCCGATCCTTGCAGTCAATTCTCCTTCGATGAACATATGGATGTCCTCTGCCTCAAGATCGAATGGAAGCTTTCCGCTTTCTATATCGCCAAGTATGCCTGTAAGTCCTTCTATTATCTTTTCCTTGTCCTCGTTACTAATGATCCCGCGGTGCGCCAGCATAGTGGCGTGTGCAATTGATCCCGTAATATCCTGACGGTACATTCTGCTGTCAAAATGTATGGACGAGTTGAAATCATCTGCAATCTTGTCAGTTTCCTTCGTCTGACGTCCTGCCCACATTTTATTCATTCTTGTTTTTCCTTTCTTTTTCTCGGAGTTTTTTGCAGGGGGAACTTTCCCTTAAAAGCTTCCCCCTGCACCCCCTCAAAAACTTTTATAATTGGGGATTATTTTTGTGCCTCTTGGGATTGTTTTTATCTAATCCATTCCTCTCTTTTTTGGTAGGGGTCGGCGCCCTCGACGACCCGAGAAAACTTTTGTAATTGAGGATTATTTTTATTTTTAGTTTGTGCCTCTTGGGTTATTAGTGTGTGTTGTTGCTTTTTTTGGGAAACAATGATTAATTCTTTCTTCGTAGTAGGGGCAAACTTTGTTCGCCCGTTATAAAATACGTAAAACAAACATTTTCGGACGACCGAAGGTCGTCCCTACGGGGTAAATACGATTTAATTATTGTTTTTTCGGGAGGAGCAAGCCCCTCCCCTACGGCTCGTTCGCGATGTTAGCACAAAATCCGTAGGGACCGGCGTCCTCGACGGTCCGCAAAAAACAATTACCTTTCCCAAGTTTTCGGGACATTCGCGATGTTTGCACAAACCAAAGCCTCGCCCTTTGGGAGTGGCCCAGGCCAGCCTCTCTTGATGCTTCGCATCAATTCACCTTCAGGTGGCGGCGCAGCCGACGGAGAGGGCTTTTATAGTATGACTTGTTTTCTCTTGTAACGTCAAACCACAACTCCATAAAAACTTAAGGGCGGACAAGTCCGCCCCTTGAATTTAATGATTATTTAACGCCTGTCTTTTCCTTCATCTTTGCGTTAACCTTGCAAGGAAGACCAAAAAGGTTGATAAATCCTGTAGCATCAGCCTGGTTATAAACCTCATCCTCATCAAATGTTGCGATTTCGGGATCGTAGAGAGAATATGTTGATGTTACACCTGCATTGATGATGTTACCCTTGTAAAGCTTCAGCTTAACATCTCCTGTAACATACTTCTGTGTGCTTTCAACAAAAGCGAAGATAGCCTCACGAAGAGGTGTGAACCACTGACCGTTGTATACAACCTCAGCAAGCTTTGCTCCAACGAGCTGCTTATAGTGAGATGTTTCCTTGTCAAGTGTAATGGACTCAAGAACCTTGTGGGCGTGGTAAAGGATAGCTCCGCCGGGAGTTTCATATACACCGCGGCTCTTCATACCAACAAGTCTGTTTTCAACGATATCAAGAAGTCCGATTCCGTTTTCTCCGCCAACCTTATTAAGTGTGAGGAGAAGCTCTGTTGCATTCATTTCCTTACCGTCAACAGATGTAGGAACACCCTTCTCAAAGTGAATTGTAACATATGTGGGTGTATCGGGAGCCTGCTCGGGAGATACGCTCATTTCAAGGAATCCCTTTGCATTATAGCGAGGCTCGTTTGCAGGATCCTCAAGATCAAGACCCTCATGTGAAAGGTGCCAAATGTTCTTATCCTTTGAATAGTTTGTTTCACGGTTGATCTTGAGAGGTACATTGTGCGCCTCTGCGTATTCGATCTCTTCTTCACGGCTCTTGATGTCCCATTCTCTCCAAGGAGCGATGATAGTCATATCGGGAATAAGTGACTTGATCGCAAGCTCAAAACGAACCTGGTCATTACCCTTACCTGTACATCCGTGACAAATGGCATCTGCGCCTTCAGCCTTTGCGATCTCTGCAATTCTCTTTGCAATTACAGGACGTGCAAAAGCAGTACCCAGCATATAATCCTCATAAAGAGCTCCTGCAGCTACGCAAGGGAACACGAAATCGTTGAGGAATTCCTCTGTAAGATTTTCAATGTAGATCTTGGAAGCTCCTGTCTTTATAGCCTTTTCCTCAAGTCCTTCAAGCTCATCAGCCTGACCTACATTACCGGATACACAAATGATCTCGGGGTTGTTGTAGTTCTCCTTGAGCCACGGAATGATGATTGATGTATCAAGTCCGCCCGAATATGCAAGTACTATTTTCTTTATTTCTTTCTTTTCCATTTTTATAATCTTCCTTTCGGTATTAAATCATTTTGAAACATTTCTGTTTACCACGAGAAGTATAATAGCACATATTGAATAAATATTCAATAGTTTTTGAAATATTTTTTATTTTCTACATTTATGACATTATACCTTTATAATCCAAATTCATTTATGTGCATTTTGCACATCATTTTTGTTCTTTTCATTCTAACTCACCTGCATTTCACTTTTGCACGATAAAATCCTATTATGAAAATCCATGGATAAAGCTGTATAAAAATTGCATATTCAATATAAATATTCATTGATTTTGTGAATATTATTCATCGCCTATGCATTAAATCGAAAAAACTTAAAAGACTCTATTATAGAAATAATAAAAACTGCGATGTCGCCACCGCAGTTTGTTTTTTTATTTTGTAGCAATTGCTTATTTAGCAGCGTCTTCCTCTTCGATCTGACGGCGAGCCTCGATGAAGCACTTAACCGCAAATTCAAGGTCTTCCATTGTATGAGCTGCAGAAACCTGTGTACGAATTCTTGCCTTGCCCTTGGGAACAACGGGATATGTGAAGCTTACTGCATAAATTCCAAGCTGGTAGAGCTTCTCTGCCATTCTTGCAGCAAGATGCTCGTCATAAAGCATGATCGGTACACAGGGGTGTGTTCCGTCGATGATGTCAAAGTTGTTGTCCTTGAGCATCTGTCTGTACTTGCCTGTAATTGCTTCCAGGTGATCGCGGCGAGATGTGTCGTTTTCGATGATCTCGAATACCTTGAGTGTACCTGCAGCAACAGCGGGAGCAAGTGTATTGGAGAAGAGGTAAGGTCTTGAACGCTGACGAAGCATTGCAATGATCTCTTTTCTACCTGTTGTAAATCCGCCGGAAGCTCCGCCGAGAGCCTTACCGAATGTACCTGTGATAACGTCAACTCTGCCAAGGCATCCGCAATGCTCAACAGATCCACGTCCTGTAGCTCCTACAAAACCGGAAGCGTGAGAATCGTCAACCATAACAAGTGCATTGTACTTGTCAGCTAAGTCGCAAACACCCTTAAGATTTGCAATGATACCGTCCATGGAGAATACGCCGTCTGTCGCGATGAGCTTGATACGTGCGCCTGCTTCATCAGCTTCCTTAAGCTTTGCCTCAAGGTCTTCCATGTTGTTGTTCTTGTAACGGAATCTCTTTGCCTTGCAAAGACGTACGCCGTCGATGATGGACGCATGGTTCAGCTCATCAGAGATGATGGCGTCATCAGCTGTGAGGATTGTCTCAAAAAGACCTGCGTTTGCGTCAAAGCATGATGAATAAAGAATTGTATCTTCTGTATGGAAGAAGCTTGCAACCTTTTCTTCAAGCTTCTTGTGAATGGACTGTGTTCCGCAGATGAAACGAACGGAAGCAAGACCGTATCCGTATTCATCATATGCGTCCTTAGCTGCCTGTGCAAGTACAGGGCTGTTTGCAAGTCCGAGATAGTTGTTTGCGCACATATTAAGCAGGGGCTTTCCGTCTGCATCAATGTGAGCGCTCTGAGGTGTTGTGATTATTCTTTCGTTCTTCTGTACGCCTGCAGCCTTGATCTCTTCAAGCTGTCCGCGGTAGTACTCAAAAATTTCATTCTTGTTCATGATGACTTCAATCCTTTCTGATTTTATTGCCATTTTATTTTTCAGGGCTTCGCCCCAACCCCCACCAAACTTTTTTGTAAAAAAGTTTGGATCAAAAAACTTTTGTAATTGGGGGTTATTTTTTTGTTTTAGTTTGTGCCCCTTGGAATTGTTTTTTATCTAATCCATTACTCTCTTTTTTGTAAAAAAGTTTGGATCAAAAAACTTTAATAAAGGGGATTATTTTTTGTTTTTGTTTGTGCCCCTTGGGATTGTTTTTTTCTGATCCATTACTCTCTTTTTTGTAAAAAAGTTTGGATCAAAAAACTTTTGTAATTGGGGATTATTTTTTGTTTTAGTTTGTACCCCTTGGGGTTTTTTCTTACTTTATCGCTCTGTAAAAATCCGCTCTTGATTACTTATTAAGAGTTGACCAGTCAAGAACGACCTTTCCTGACTTACCGGAGATCATAGCCTCAAAGCCCTTTTCCCAATCGTTGATGGAGAAGCGGTGTGTGATGATCTTATCAAGGGGGAATCCTCCCTCAACCATAGCAGTCATCTTGTACCATGTTTCGTACATTTCTCTGCCGTAGATACCCTTGATCTGAATTCCGTTCCAAATGATCTTGTTGAGGTTGATCTCAACCATTGATCTGCCCTGAATTCCGAGAAGTGCAACACGTCCGCCGTTTGCCATTGCATCGATAAGCTGATTGAGAGCAAATCTGTTACCTGACATTTCCATACCAACGTCAAATCCTTCAACAATTCCAAGCTCCTTCATTACCTCGTTGAGATCTGTGTTGCCTGTGTTTACACCGATAACGCCGAATGAACGAGCAAGGTCAAGACGGTAATCGTTAAGGTCTGTGATTACTACATTACGTGCGCCTGAGAACTTAGCAATGGCAGCCGCCATGATACCGATAGGTCCTGCGCCTGTAATAAGAACGTCCTCACCGATTGTTGTGAAGGAAAGAGCTGTATGAGCAGCGTTTCCAAAGGGATCGAAAATTGAATAAAGCTCTTCATCGATCTTGGGTGAGCAAGGGATTACATTGCTTGCGGGGATTACGAGGTACTCTGCAAAAGCACCGTCACGGTTTACGCCTACACCGAGAGTCTTGCGGCAAAGGTGAGCCTTTCCTGCACGGCAGCTACGGCAAGTTCCGCAAACGATATGACCTTCACCTGATACAACATCGCCAACCTTGTAAGCAGTTACGTTCTTACCAACTTCAACGATCTCGCCCACATACTCGTGGCCTGCTGTTGTGCCAAGCTTGATTGTGTTCTGCGCCCATTCGTTCCAATCGTAGATATGTACGTCGGTTCCGCAGATTGCTGTTTTGTGAATTTTGATTTTGACATCATTGTCTCCGACTGTCGGAATTTCAACCTGCTTGAATGTAAGTCCTTTTTCCGCCTTGTCCTTGACAAGTGCCCACATTGTTCCGTTCATTGTTAAACCCCTCTTTTCATTAATAATAATAGTTTTAAACGCTTTTTAACAGATTCATTATACACCATTTCAAAACAAAATTCAATAGGTTTTGAAAAAAAACACCATGTATTACACTTTTATATTTACTTTTAAATGTTTTCGTCTTCCCTCTCAAGCTTTTTTGTCTATTTTGTCTCAAGGTATATTATCAGTACAGAAATATCCGCAGGACTGACTCCCGAAATTCTCGATGCCTGTCCCAATGTTCTTGGGCGCACTGCATCAAGCTTTGCTCTCGCCTCAAGGCGAAGTCCCAATAATGAGCTATAATCGATATCCTCGGGCATTTTCATTTTTTCAAGCTTGGACATATGCTTTACGTCCTCGATCTGTCTTTTTATATATCCCGCATACTTTATCTCAATCTGCACCTCTGTGGATACCCTTCTGCCAAGCAATTCTCTTTTTTCGTCGAATTCAGCGGTATCGGCATAGGTCACCTCAGGACGCCTTATCAAATCAGCTATGGAAATGCCCGTTGTAACAGGGGTGCTTCCCTTTTCTTCCAGCATCCTGTTAAGCTCTGCCGTAGGTGAAACATGTGTATGCTCCAAGCGATGTATTTCTCTTTTTATAGCCTCGCGTCTTGCTTCAACATCATTGTATCTTTCTTTGCCGACAAGTCCAACGCTATATCCCGTCGGTGTCAGCCTGAGATCCGCGTTGTCCTGTCTGAGGAGCAAACGGTATTCACTGCGGCTTGTCATTACTCTATAGGGCTCATTGGTTCCCTTAGTTACAAGATCGTCAATGAGCATACCGATATACGAGGTTTCTCTGCCAAGAACCATTTCCTCCTTGCCTTGAAGCTTCAAGGCAGCATTGATCCCCGCAACAAGTCCTTGAGCGGCAGCTTCCTCATATCCCGATGTGCCGTTAAACTGTCCCGCACCGTAAAGACCCGATATTTTCTTAAACTCAAGGGTAGGATAAAGGCTAAGCGGATCTATACAATCATATTCAATGGCATAAGCAGGCCGCATGATCCTTGCGTTTTCAAAACCCTTCAGTGTATGGAGCATTTCAAGCTGAACATCGGGAGGCAGGGACGTTGAAAAACCCTGAATGTACATTTCGTTTGTATCTTCTCCAACCGGCTCAACAAACAGCTGATGTCTTTCCTTGTCCGCAAATCTCATAAGCTTATCCTCAATACTGGGACAATATCTCGGACCCGTACCCTCAATTACACCGGAATACATGGCTGATCTGTGTATATTGTCAAGTATTACCTTGTGGGTATTTTCGTTGGTATAAACTATATGGCAAGGTATTTGGTCTATAGCGTTAAGCTTTTCTTCATCCGTATCCGCGGAAAACGGAACGATATATTCTTCTCCCGGTTGGAGCTCAAGCTTTGAAAGATCTATGGATCTTTTATCAACTCTTACAGGGGTTCCCGTTTTGAACCGTCTTATATCAATTCCAAGCTCCCTTAAATTTTCCGAAAGAGTATTGGCAGGAAGACTTGCATCGGGTCCCGAGGGAATGGACACGTCCCCCACAATGACTCTGCCCTTCAGATATGTTCCTGCGCAGATTATTGCGGCGTCACACTCGTAATACGCTCCAATGGATGTTACGACCCCTGCAACTCTCGGCTTTTCTCCTGTTGTGTCCACGTCGATCCTTACGACCTCACCTTGAATAAGCTGAAGATTTTCTTCATTTTCCAAGGTCTTTTTCATGATCTCGTGGTATTTTGCCCTGTCGGCCTGTACTCTTTTTGAATATACAGCAGGACCCTTTCCCATATTCAATGTCCTGCTTTGAAGAGTGACCTTGTCCGCAGCTTTACCCATTTCTCCGCCAAGGGCATCAATTTCAAACACAAGGTGACCCTTTCCCGTTCCGCCGATGGACGGGTTGCATGGCAGATTGGCAAGACTGTCAAGGCACATTGTAAAAAGCATGGTATCAACCCCAAGCCTTGCAGACGCAAGAGCCGCTTCTATTCCCGCATGTCCCGCGCCAATTACGGCAACAGCGGTTTTTGATATTTTATATTCTTTCATTTTTCTACCTTTACTTTCTGAGCATCCGCGATGGTGATGCTATATAAGAAATTACCGATTGGTTATGTTGCACAAACATCGTGGAATTTCTTCCGTGGGGGCGTTCTGCGAACGCCCGCGGGCGAACACAGTTCGCCCCTACCAGTGTCGGGTTTCTTTTATTGAATAAACATCGCATCTCCGAAAGAGAAAAATCTATATTTTTCCTCTATAGCGTGTTCATAAGCCTTCATCACCATTTCTCTTGATGAAAAAGCAGAAATGAGCATCAAAAGTGTGCTTTCGGGCAGATGAAAATTCGTTATCAACGCATCTACCGCCTTGAATTTATATCCGGGATAAATAAATATGCCGGTGTCATCATATACCTCTTTGATGTTTCCATCATCATCGGCTGCGCTTTCAAGAGTTCTGCATGAGGTAGTTCCAACACATATTGTGCGGCCTCCTGCGGCTCTTCTTCGGTTTATTGTCTCTGCCGCACTCTTAGTCACCTCTATATATTCTCTGTGCATTTCATGCTCTGCAATATCCTCAACCTTTACAGGTCTGAACGTTCCAAGCCCAACATGGAGCATAACTCTGACTACTTCAACCCCCATGCTCTGAATTTTTTCAAGAAGCTCGGGAGTAAAATGGAGGCCTGCTGTAGGAGCCGCCGCAGAGCCTTCCTTGTTTGCATACACGGTTTGATATCTGCTTCTGTCCTCAAGCTTATGAGTTATATATGGAGGAAGCGGCATCTGACCCACTTCATCGATCACAGAATAAAAGTTGTATTTTTCCCTGTCATAACTGAATCTGATCATTCTGTTACCGCTTTCAACGGTTTCAAGGATCTCTCCCTTTAATATGCCCGAGCCGAAGCTTACAAGAGCCCCGGGCTTCAAACGCCTTCCCGGGCGAACAAGGCACTCCCAAAGATCTGTTTCGTGAGCCCTCAACAGCACCACCTCGCATGCAATCTCCGAGCCCTCCTTGATTCCCATAAGCCTTGCGGGAATTACCTTTGAATCGTTTATAACAAGGGTATCCCCTGGCTTCAGATACTCTATAATATTTTTGAATATTCTGTCCTCGGTTTTTCCGCTTTCACGGTGAAGCACCATCAGCCTTGATTCGTCCCGTTTTTCAGCGGGAGTCTGAGCAATCAGCTCCTGTGGCAGATCATAATAAAAATCCTTGGTTTTAAGCTCTGTCTTCTCTCTTTTATTTACTATCATCGAATTACTCCTTTTAAGGCAGTCCTATTGACATATCTTTACATAGTGAATTATACATCATATTTCAGCTTCTGTCAATAAGTCCGCACTAATGAATATTTACTGTTTTCATTGTATATACATATTGTGCAAAACTTTACCCCAATGTGCAAAACTCTGTGTAAAATGTGTAAAAACCCCTATTTTACGCAGAGTAAAATGAATTTTCTATGTGCAAAACCTGTGGATTTCGTGTTTTTTTGATATGTATATACATTTTTCTTTGAATAAATACACCGTCCCGCATTTCTTGACTGTAGCAATTTACACTTTGTCACATAAACTGTTGTTGGAAGAATTGTTTTTTCCATGTTTAAAATGCAGGTATCTCGGGCAAAAATAAGTATGTAATAACATACAGAAAGAGTGTGAATGGTTTGAATATTAAAAGAGGAGATATTTTTTATGCCGATCTCAGTCCGGTTGTCGGATCCGAGCAGGGCGGACTTCGACCGGTTCTTATTGTACAAAACGACATCGGCAACAAATACAGTCCCACAGTCATTGCCGCAGCAATTACCAGCCGTATGGGTAAAACAAAATTACCCACACATATCGATGTTTCACGGAGCTTGAATATGGGCGCTGATGGCTTGGGACTTGCAAAGGACTCCGTCATTTTGCTTGAGCAGATCCGAACCCTTGACAAGCAAAGGCTTAAGGAAAAAATGGGACATCTTGACGAGACATTGATGAAAAAGGTGAACGATGCCATTACCATCAGCTTTGGTCTTACCCGCGCGGAAAACATTTCCGAGCAAGCGGAAATTGTTGCCGACCTACCCTCTGTAGCCAATACGATAGAGCCCTCCCTATCTGCCTCCGACAGCAGTAACGTCATTTCCGAACATCAGGACTCCGCTGTAACGGCATAGCGGTCCACGACCGCAGGGGGAGCTGTAACCTATAACAGTGCGACTTTTTAAGTTTGATTTACTCCAAAATTGAGTAATTTCCTATAAGGTAAAAAAGCGGTCCACGACCGCAGGGTAAGCTGCACCCTACAACAGCGCGCCTTATTAAATTTATTTTTCTCTGAAATTGAATAATTTCCCATAAAGAAAAAATCGGGGCTGTAACTACAAAGTTAAGTTTTACAGCTCCGATTTTTATTATTATAGTTTTTAAAGCTCCTTAGCATCAAAGCTGGTATAACCAACTCCCCATACCTGACTTGCGGAGGTGGAGATCATAAATGCTCCGTGATCCTCTTCCTTTACAATATCCTTTGCCTGAGGAAGCTGCTGCTTTCTCATGGCACACATAAGTATCTGCTTATCATTTCCTGTATAAGCGCCCTTTCCTGAAAGGTATGTAACTCCCGAATGAAGCTCCTTTGTTATTCTTTCCGAGATCTGTGCCTGCTTGTCGGTGATGATGTATACCATCTTTGCTCCGTCCTGTCCGTAAAGAATAAGGTCTGTGATCTTGGACTGAATGAATACTACGATTACCGCATATACAAGGGCATCAAGACTCTGGAATATAAGTCCGCCAAGACATACAACGCAGCCATCGATTATCAAGAAAAGAGATCCTGACTTCAAAGCTCTGAATTTGAGACGAAGAACCTTTACAACAATATCACTTCCGCCCTGGCATGACCCTGCCTTGAACGCAAGTCCGATTCCTGCTCCTGCAAAAATACCGCCAAGAATTGCCGCGGGGAGAATGTTCATGGTGTTGAGCATTGGGATCTTTGCGGGAAGGGGTGTAAGCAGCTCTGTAAATACCGAGGTAAGTCCAACACTGATTATTGTTTTTACACTGAAAAGAGGGCCAAGCTTCCATACGCAAAGAACAAGCAACGGTATGTTCACAATGAATATCCATGTACCTGTTCCAACCTTTGGAACGAGAAAATTCATAATGATCGCAAGACCCGAGGCTCCGCCGTTGAGGGTTCCCGCAGGTGTAAGAAAAAGAGCCACCGCGCATGAATATATAAACGCTCCAAGTGACAGTAACAAAAAGTCTTTAATAAATTTTATTGCCTTTTGTCTTTTTGAAATTTCTTTCATTATATGTCTTCCTCCGAAAATGACAAATTGACATTATCCACTATTTAATATATCATTTTGCGCCATTTTTGTCAAGTCTATTTTTAAATGTTTTTTGTCCGACGGGTAATTGACTCTTTATGTATTATTACATTCACTTGGTGAAAAACTTATTGAAAAAAAAGCCGTTTTTCTTTATACTTACCTTGTATACAAACAAAACAACCAATTTTAGTCATGTTCACGTATACTATTTTTTGGCATAAAACAGGAGGTCCGATTTATGAATTCAGAAACAGCAAAGAATACAGAAACAAACATGAAAAAGCGTATAACGCTTCTTGTTCTCAAAATTGTCGGCATTGTACTTGGCTGTCTGCTTGTCATCTCCTTGGTGGTCGGCGGAATTTTCTATCTTGTGTTCTCAATTATGTACAACAACGGCATTTATGACGCCTCTGTAGAAACCGTTCCCGCAGAGCATGAATTCTTCCTGCCCGATTGGGACGAGCTTGACCCGGTGCTTGTAAGTATAAAGGTCACAAAGGACACAACAGAATACAACGTCAGAGAAGTTAATTCCCCAAAAGAAGAGTATACAGGGGATATCACAGTAAAGGGAGTTTATCTTATCAACGGAAAGCTTGAGGAAAAAGAGCCTGACAACTACTATATTTCCGTGGAAAAGAACATGCTTTCTACAACAGGGGACAAAAAGATCAGTGTTAAGGTCAGCGAAGGCTACGGAGCCGCACTTCCCTATGCATACAAAACAGTCTACATACCGATAAAGGTTGTTGATGACGGCTCTGCAAAGGAAGATTCCCCCTTTGATACCACAATTGACGCCTACACCTACAGAGGAAACGGCGGATATGACCAGTGGTCATCAATGTATCCCGATGAATATGAGCTCATCAAAAATCTGAACTCCGCTCCAATTGTTGAGCTTCCTCAAAAGGACAGTGACATCATTAATATTCTTATTCTCGGAACAGCAAAAAATGATAACGAGCCCGAGCTTGAACGCCAGATGCTCCAGACAGTAATGGTTGCCTCCTACAACGCAAACACCAAGGAGATCAACCTGATTTCAGTTCACAATCAGCTTTTGGGTGTCATGGATCAGAAGGTATACCCTCTTTCAGGCGTCTATGCCATCGGAGGAGCAGGTGCCGCTGTAAACTCCGTAAATGCGGTGTTGGGAACTGATATTCAGCATTATGTTGAGATCGACCTCGACAGCTTTGTAACATTCATCAACAAAATGGGCGGTGTCAGCATAAGCCTTACACAAGAGGAAATTGATGCTCTTGCTCTTGAGGACGTAGCTCCGGGTGAGGCGATCCTCACAGGCGAGAACGCAGAAAAATACCTTTCTGACAACGGTAATGACGAGACAGGTATTGAGAAAACAGATAGACAGAGAAAATTCCTCATAGGACTTTTCAAAAAGCTTCTCAGTATGCAGGCATTCAAGGCGTTTGAGGTTGTTGCCACCGATACTAAATTTGTTAAAACCAACCTTCCCTTCTCCGTTTTGGCAAAATACGTCCTCCGTACAGGATTTGACATTTCCGAACTTAGCTTTGAACGTCACTTTTCTCCATACGGTGACTACGGCAAGGACTACGCATTTGTAGTATATGAAGAAAAATACAGAATGTATTATTCAAACCCCAACTTCCTCAAGGAAGAAACCGAAAAGATCCTGGGATATCACGAAGGCGAATGATTCTTTTCCAAAAACTACGATATAAAAAAGAGGCTGTAAAAACTCAACTTGAGTTTTTACAGCTCTTTTTATATCTGCTAACAGGCATTAAAATACAAATTCTGCCAAAGCTCGATCAGCAATCCAAAAACGCTCCAAACACCGCGGAAATATCATCTTGATACACACTTTGCCGTGAAAGCCGCGCAAAAAGTCTTTTCAACGGCCTTGAAAGAGGCCTTATTCCTTTTTTGCAAACGGATGCATAAATATCCTCAAGCTTCAAGACAAAATCTCCGTCATCAAAAAACGAATTCCGAAATCCGTCAGTACAAAGCACGATCATTTTCATATCGTGGCTGTTTTCGGAAATCCCTGCTCTTACTCCGCTTTTAAGCTCTCCATATGAAAACATAAACTCCGACAAAATACTTGAAAAATCGTCACACATGGAATAAGTTGACGTTTCATATGCAGGGCTTTTGGGTATAAGCCACCTAATTCCACGGTCAGTCAGCATTACCGTGTCTCCATCGCCAATTGCCAAGCTGAATACATATTCATCGCATACCAATGACGCCCTCAATGTAGTGCCGTATAGATATAAAACCTTTTCAAGAGAGTCCTTGGCAGTCTTTCGGCGCGCATATTTTTCTCTGATCTCATTTGGAGAAAGCACTGCTTCGGATTTTTTGTTGAATTCTATAATATATTCCTCAACCATTTCCTTTTCAGCATTTGAAAGCTTATTTGCAAATTTATTCTCATAATCCGCAAGGCAAAGCTCTGCATATCTCCTTACAATGTCAGCGGAAATCTCCTGCCTTTGTGAGTTCCAGAATTCAGAGGGTAAATCCCTTTTGTTGAGCTTCCTTGTATATCCCATAATGATATCGCAGGCGCTTTTAACCGCAATTGCCGCTCCTACATCTGCAAAAATACATCTGCTGTCGCCATGGCCGTCCGCGGCGGCAATTACAGTATATTTCCCGCCCTTCACAACCTTCAGCGCATCCTCACACGGCTTTCCTGCAGCTTTTTTTCGGTATCCCGTTACTTTGCAGGACAAAGTTCTGAATGTTTTCATAATCCACCGTCACATGCCCAATAATTCCATAAGATATACAGCATCCGCAGGACAGTCCTCGGAGCATATTCCACAGCCAACACACAAATCGGGAGCAATGCTTACAATTCCTCCGCTTTGGCTTATAGCTCCTACAGGACAGCTTTTTGCACACAATCCACAGCTTTCGCCAAGGCATTTGGTGATGTCGATCTGTCTAACCTCAACGGTGCTGTCAAGAATGTCTCCCTCCTCTTTATCGCAAGCTGTCAGCTTACGGGAGGACTGTCTTTTTTGTGATTTGATGGTGGCAAACACAAGCTTGTCCGCAATTGATTCCGTATCCTTCACCAAATAGAAGTTTCCCTCGTCGGCAAATGACCTTAGAGTTTCTTCACCGCTTTCGTCATCACCTATAAAAATCGCATGCTTCGTTACATAGGGTGCAAGACCTCGTACCTGAAGCTCATGGTCAAAAAGCTCCAAGGTCTTCAGATATTCCGATCTTATTTTCCTGTATCCGTCAACGTCGGTGGGACAGCCGTCGGAGAAAAGAAATATGTCAATGGTGCGCTTGTTCCCCGGCATATACTTTGGATCAAGATATGTGAGGCAAGTATTCAGAGAATTTTCAAGACATGTCACCCCGTCCGCCTGGAAAGCGATCTTATCATTGGCAGAGGCTACGGGAACAAATTCCGAAAACAGTGCCTTTCCATAGGAATTAAGCTCAATTATCTGATAAAAGATCTTGTAAAGTACATTTTTCTCCTCAAATTCCTTTAAGCTTTTGAGTGAAAGCTCGACTCCGCGGTTAAGCTCGTCAATTTTTCTTACAGTTTTAATTTCATCCCCGCCATCTAAAACAGGAATTGTTCCAAGCATACTTGTGGACGTATCAAGTATATAGATCTTATAAGAAGGCTTTCTTGTATCCTTAACTTCTCTTTTGCTTTTTGTAGTAGCGCCTCTCGGCATAAAATTTGCCATATTTATTCCTCCCTTATTATAAAAGATTTTGTTCCGATTTTATACGATCCCTGTGTAAACAGAGGAATTACCTTTCCTTTTGGGAATTCCACCGCTTCACCGTCATCAAATTCAAGGATCACCCCTTCATTTTGACACAAAAGTCCGTATTTTCCGTTATAATCAGTGCCGACTATTTTGAGAAGCGGCTTTTTTGAGCTGCTTCCCTGCCACAGATCCGACTCCGTCAAGATATTGCCCAAAAACATCGGGGTGCGTCTGTCTCCCATGATGAACAGCGGCTTTTTCAAAGGGCTTCCGCAATACGTGCAAAGGTCGATACCGTCGCCAAAAAAATGCTCCTCGCCGCATTCAAAGCAGCAATAGCTTGATGAATACACCTCGTCAAGCACATCGCACCACTCAGAAGGTGTTGTTCGCTTTTCCTTGCGGTAAAGCCCGTCAACAAAGGTTTTCTCCATTGCCCGTATAAACACCT
>SVUF01000131.1 GCA_015063395.1 Oscillospiraceae bacterium | reverse complement strand
GTAAAAAGGACGCAAGAAGGGTAAGATCCCCGCTTTTTATGGCTCCTGTCAAGGATGTGGTCACGGCAAACGGCATTGCAAAGTTTAAGCTTATAAACGGAAGCTTCAAGCAAAACGGAGTGCTAAAACGTGAGATGCTTCGTCAGACGGGCATAAATCTTTACGAGGAAATTGAAGACGATGTTCCTCTTCTTCACATAGAGGAAGTGCTTGAAAAAACAAAAACAAGACTTGAAGCATATGCCTCCTCTGTAAAAACAGATGTAAATGCTATGTATTTATGCATTTTAGATTCTCAAAATGAGGGAATCTGTCAAACGGTTGAAAAGCATATTGACAGCATTGCCGCCTCTGAGCTGACAAAAACTCTTTCAGGAGAGGGCGGAGGCTCACAGTGTGAGGAGATCATGTCACCTCCCATATATCCCCTTTCGGCAGACCAAAGCCAACGGGATGTAATTGAACATGTAATGAAGGGCAAAAGCCTTTATGCCGCCGCACCTGCAGGTACGGGTAAATCACAAACTGCAGTAAACATTACGGCAAATCTTGTGTCAAACGGCAGGACTGTAAGAATAATCAGTGAAAAAATGGCGGCAAACGAAGTGTATGTTGAATACGCTAAAAAAATAGGACTTGACAAATACTGCTTGCTTTTGAACAACACTACAAAGACAGGGGATATTGTAAGGCAGATCAAAACCATAGTGTCTGAAAAAAGACGCTATGTAAGCACCCCGAAGGCTCGCGGACTGTGGGAGAGATATAAAAAAGCACTTGATGATTATAACAAGCTTACGGGGGATATTTATGAAATATTGCCCATTTATAATGTTTCTCTGTATGATCTCATATCCGAAGCTGCCTGTTATGAGGAGCTTTCCTTCGGGGCATATGTTGTACCCGAGGCGAAAAACTATTTTGCTCTTCGCCAAAGGCTTACTGAGCTTGGATCCTCCTGCTTTGATATTATGAGTAATGCGGAGTTTGAGGAGTATTTTACCACAGGAACAAGCAAGGACGACGAGCTTGATTCCATTCTCGAGGACGAGCTTTACCGTCTTCGCGCCTTGGGAATTGACTTGAAGCTTGCTGTAGTCAGAAATAAGCTTACAAGGAAAAATACAGTTACGGCACTTTTGGCAGAGCTTTCGAGAAAATGCGCCTTGAAGGTAATTGAGGAAAAGGGAATATCCCTCAAGGGTAACAGAACAACGGCGTCGGTTTACCGCGCTCTTATGGAGTCATCTGCTGAAATGGAGGAGCTTTACGGAGCTTTGATGCGTCAAGAGCTTTCAAGCCGTGTTGCAAGCAGTGCCGCTGATGAATTTATTTCCAATATAGAAAAGCTGAAAAGCGCAAAGGTCACACCCACAGAGCTGTTTCGGCAATATCATCGGGAGATCAGCGAGGTGTGCCCTGTAATCGTTACAACACCAACTGCGGCGGCAAACTATCTTTATGGCACAGGTCTTGACTGCTTTGATACCATGATCGTTGATGAAGCATCACAGATGCCTATAATTGCGGTGCTGCCATATATGGACAGAATGAAGCAGATGGTGGTGTTTGGAGACCATATGCAGCTTGGAATTACATCAACCTTTATGAAAAAAGAGGATTTTTCCGCCATTGATGTAACCTCGGATCTTTCCGTGCTTGACAGATCGGTGCTTCAGGCTGTACAGGGAAGATTGCCTGCCTTTAATTTAAAATACCATTACCGTTCAAGAACGGAAATGCTGATACATGTTTCAAACAAGACCTGCTATGACGGAATGCTTCAGGTGGTTCCCGATGTGTATTCAGAAAGAGGCGCTCTGCCCTGCGATCTCGGTCTTGAGCTTATAAGGGTCAGCGATCCGCTCCTCACCAAAAAAGGAGGAAATATTACCGAGGCGGAAAAAGTATTGGAGCTTGTACGGGATCTTCGCGAGCGTCAGCCTGAAAGCTCCATAGGCATAATCACATTTAACGAAATACAGCAGGATCTCATTTATGATATTCTTGAGGACGAGCTTGAATCCTATACCGACGGAGATAAGCTCTGGGTAAGATCCCTTGAAAATGCACAGGGTAAGGAAGCGGATTATATATTTATAAGCATCGGACATTGCAGAAGAAACCGCGACGGATCACTGCACAAGGGAATATCGGAAATAAACAGGGCTCTTGGAGAAAACAGGCTTAACGTGCTTTTTACAAGAGCAAGGCAGAAAAATTATATAATTGTATCCTTCGATCCCGAGGAGCTGAAAAAATCGGAAAACAGCGGAATTATAAGGCTTTATGAATACTTGCACTATGCCGAGTTTGGAGATGTCAATGAGCCCTGCGGCAGCTTGATAAAAACCGTGGATCATGCCTTGACTGAGCGTATTTCAGCCATGATCGGCACCATGAACACCGATTATATTGCATGTTCAAGAATTGGAAGTGCAAATATGTCCGTGGATATTGCGCTAAAAAAGAATGGGGAAACCAAATACGGTCTTGGACTTATAATGCCGTCATACAGTCAAACGGCATTTGAAACTGTGACAAAGGTATCGGTGCTTGAAAGGTACGGTTGGAGGCTTTTGCCCATATCTCCAACGTATTTTCTTGTATCCCCCGATAAATTCAAGGCGCAGCTTGAAAAGACAATGAGCGATCCTGCAGTGTTTTACAGAAGATCCACGGAGGCGTATGATTCATACCGTTGCCCCAAGGAATTGTTTACCTTAAAGGATCTTGTGTTTGCCCGAGAGGAATGTAAAATAAACTCACATTCCATTACGGAAAGGGAGTTTTTTGAAATGGATATCGAGGGAGCATACAGAGGAATATTACCAAAAGATCTGTTTGAGAAAACAGCAACGGAGCTTAATATACTTGCCAAAAACGGAAATATGGACGCAAACATATTGCTCCTCATAAAGCTCAGACAAAAATTCTTTGAGGACAACAAAAAAAGACCGCTGACTGCCACAGTGAGCAGGATCTATTCCTCAAACGGTGAAAAGCGCATGGGGTATTATCTTGCCCAGCTTTTAAGGGTTGACAGCAACAATGACAACAGAAAAATTGTTGAGAATTTGCTGAAGGAAGCATATGAAATGGGAATTGGAGGTGAATTTGATGCTGAAAAATGATGAAGTATTAACAAGCGAAAGCGGAAAGCAATATACTGTTGCTGATAGGATAAGCTCGGGAACCGGACAGGGAGATGTCTACCGTGTTTTTCTTGGAGATCAGGTTTTTGCCATGAAAATATTTCATGATCATGACAGTGATTATATCGGTCAGATTCACAGGCAGATGCAGCGCGGAAAGGTCTGTGACGAGCTTGTAACTCCCATTGATGTTATAAATGACGGAAAAAACCTTGGATATATTATGGAATATATTACGGAGGACTATTTGCCCGGTAGCATTCTCTACAACGGAATACAAAGAGAGGAAGGCAAGGAGGAGCTTCCCTTTGCGGTGAAGATCACAGCACTTTATAATATTTCAAAGATACTGTCATATCTTTTCAGCGCAGATCTTGCCATTACTGATGTAAAGTTTGACAACTGTATGGTCAATCCCAACAACGGAGATGTGAAAATATTTGACACCGACACGGTGATTCGTTCGGAAAACGGAAAAAGCTTTGTTGAGGGAACTCTTGGCTTTATGCCGCCCCTCACAATGCTCGGAAAGGAAAGCCCCGATAAATACAATGACTGCTTTGCCTTGGCTGTGATGATCTTCATGACCTTGATGGGATCCCACCCTCTCATGGGAAGAATGGCGGATAAAATACAGACCGAGGATCCCGAAACATATCTGTTTGCAAAGCGCCCCGTATATGTGTGGCATCCCGTCAATGATTCGAACCGTCCTGATGAAGACAACGAGCAAACCACAAGTAAGCTGATGAAATACCCTGAGGTGTTTA
>SVUF01000130.1 GCA_015063395.1 Oscillospiraceae bacterium | reverse complement strand
GTCACAAGCTTTTTCAAGTGTATTCAAAAAGCTTGTGACTCCTGTTGAGGCGCCCCTTTCTTCAATACAGCATGCCGAAACAAGTGAAGCAAGCCTTGCGGAGCGCTTGTAGCTCCAGCCCTTTGCAAGTCCGAAAAGGAATCCTGCGCAAAAGGCATCGCCCGCACCCGTTGTATCAACAGCCTTTACTCCGGGGAATATGGGCTGATAATATTTCACGTCGGGATTTTCACAAATAAGAGCGCCCTGTTTTCCAAGCTTGATAATTACGCTTCTGCAACCGAGACCAAAGAAGAAATCAGCCATTTTCTCAGGATCGCTAAGCCCCGAAAGCATTTCCGCTTCTTCTCGGCTTGGCATAAACAGATCGGTGTATGCAAGAGCCTTTTTGATTCGGCTCAGCCATTTTCCGTCCTTGTCCCATGCAGTGTCCATTACGGTAAATTTGGAAAGCTCCTTCATTTTTTTGAAGTACATGGCAAGATCATCACCTTCAAATGAGGGAAGGATCATCTCTCCTGCAACAAATATAATGTCCGAGTCTTTTGAAAGGTCCTCGTCAATGTGGGAGTAACTGTATTTTGCGGCAGAGCCTGGGGAATATAAAAACGATCTTTCGCCCGATGAGCTAATAAGCACCACTGAAACCGTAGTTGAAACACTTTGGTCAACGACAACGCCCCGTGTTGAAAGCCCTTCGTTGTTGAAATGACGCAGGAGCATATTTCCAAAGGGATCATTTCCCACAAGGCATGAAAGCTCAACCTCGGCACCAAGCTTTTGAAGATCCAACGCCGCATTGACAGCGCATCCGCCGGGTAAAGCCGTAACGCCTTCGACTCCTTGAAGAATACCCGGAGAGGGCAGGGCGTCAACAGGGTGAACAAGAACGTCAACTGTAACACTTCCAAGACATAAGATTTTTTTCAAGCCAAAAACTCCTTTCGCTTAAGCTTTTTGCTTTTGGTAAAATCAGACAATTTGTAAACTGACTTTACAAAGTCATTGTAGCAGAAGTTTTAATTTAAGTCAAGAGAAATATTAATTTTTTATTGAAATTTTAAAATATTTTTTTTCAAAAAACAAAGTTAAATCATTTTTGTTCACAGTTTATTATTAATTATATAGTAGAATTTATTTCAGTTTGTAAAAGGAGTCATGTTATGAGAATGCGTCAAGGACATAACAATAATAATTTAAAATACAGAAACAGAGGAATTGTTTTACAACTGATTGCAAATCAACCGATTTTTCGAGCTGACATTACAAAGCAGATCGGTCTCAGCCGTATGGCTATAACAAATATAGTAAATGAATTGATCGATGAAGGGTATATCGTTGAGGGAGAGGTCAAGGAAAACTTCAACATCGGGCGTAATCCCATCTTACTTGATATTTCGGACAAGTCGCCCATAGCGGCAGGACTTTATATCGCACGAAACAGTATTCATGTAATATTGACTGATATTAAGCTTCGTGAGCTTTATAAGGACGAGATCAAGCTTACAGAGGAAAGTGCCGAGTCTCTTGAAGATAAAATCATCTGTCTGTTTGACAGAATGATGGCATATTATCATAAGCACTTTGGCAACAGAAGTATTTTGGGAATAGGTGTTTCCGCAATCGGTCCATTTGATCCCGTTACCGTTGAGCTTCTCAACCCAAGAGAGTTTTTCGGAATTAAAAATTTTAAAATAAAAGAGCTTCTTGAGGATAGATATTCCTTGCCCGTTTATGCCGAAAACGATATGAACGCTTCGGCACTTGCTGAGCATTTGATGGGACGGGGCAAGAACTGCAACAATTTTATGTATCTTGGTATAACAAACGGAATCGGCGCAGGTATAATCTCAAACCGACATCTTTTCGGTCAAAACAGTATATCCGTGGGTGAGATCGGTCATATGTCCATTAATTATGAAGGTCCGCTGTGCAGCTGCGGCAACAGAGGCTGTCTTGAGGCGTACGCCACAATGCCCGTCATCATTAAAAGATTGAAGGATGTATTGAAAACCGACTCTGTTACATATGAAGACTTTGAAAAGATCTCCGATTTGAAGGACAGTGATCTTGTTTTCCGAGATATTGCGGAGAAGCTGTCCATCGCCCTTGTAAACGCGGTGAACCTTCTTGACCCCGAATGTATCGTAATCGGTCATGAGGGTATATATTTACCTGAAAAATATCTGAAGCTTATGCAAGACCGTATCGAAAGGGATATTTTGTCTGCAGGATACAAAAAAGTCCCCGTTCTCCATTCTGCGTTTTCTATGTATGCCCCTCTTTACGGAAGCGCGGCAATTATCCTCAACCGTCTTTTTACAGGAGAAAAAATATAGCGGTCCACGACCGCAGGGGGAGCTTTACTCCTAAGATTGCACGTCCTAAGGCTCCCTCCGGGAGGGAGCTGTCAGCGAAGCTGACTGAGGGAGAGTGCGTTACCATAAAGTCAATCTAACCTCAAAGTCACGCAGGCTCCTTCCGTCACGGCTACGCCGTGCCACCTTCCTCTCGGAGGAAGGCTTTTCGTTAGCACCATTATATCACAATCGGCAGAGAACTTGTTTTCTCTGCCGACATTTTTGTGCTTGTAAATTCTCCTTTAAAAACAAAAGAGATGTCCGGATACGGAATTTCTTACAGCTCCTTTTAGTTTATTCAGTTATATATTGACCTCTTTTCGTTTTTTATATTTCAGCGGAGTTTCACCGAATTTCTTTTTGAAAAGGACAATAAAGTGGGAGCAACAGGGAAAGCCCGAGTTGATACATGCTTCTGTTACCGTTGCGCCTCCATCAAGAAGCTTTACCGCATGAGCAAGCTTTTTTGATTCAAGATATTCCCTTGGGGAAGTGTGTAAATATTTGCGAAACCATCTGCCGAGGGTTGCATTGCTTACGAAATACTTGTCTGTCAGTTGATTTATGTGGTGTATCTCCGAAAAGTTCATATGGATATCATTGAGGATTTTTTGGAGTATGTCGGGAATTTGAGAGGTTTGTTCTTCCTCAAATGAAATGACCTCAAATAAGGAAAGAATTTCCAAAAAACAAGCGGTTTTTTGCAGGTCATTATCTTTCTCCGATGACAGCGACTCAAGCTTGTAGAACAGCTCGATGATCTTTGTCTGTTTTTCATTTTCAAATCTGAACAGATGTTGAGTCAATTTGGAAAATAAGGCTTCCAAGCCGTCCTGTGCTTCTCCAAAATCCACCCATAAACAAAAATGCTCGTGTGTATAGCTTTTGTTGAAAAGGCAAACGTGTATCTGATTAGGCATTGATACAACAATATCTCCGTACTGAAGTGGATACAAGCAATTATCTACAAAAAAAGAAGCATCGCTTGATATGTTCAAAAATATCTCAATGCAGTTGTGGATATGGGGAGGGCTGAGCCTTGCTGTATTTGGATTGAAAAACTCCTTTGCGTGAGAAATTTCAAATTTGACCCCCGTAAGACTTATGCATTGATGTGTGGGCTGTTTAAAGATTTTTGATTCCGACATAATTTACACCTATGAGCAATTTTTCATATAATCAGAGCAATTTGCTGTATAAATATGATTTTATATGTGATATTATAAAGCATAGAGAATATAATGTCAAGTTATATTATGAAATTATATTGCTTTAAATATCATGGAGGTTTATTATGAATCGATCTAAAGCTGCCGTCAAAAGAGGCATTTCGCTGCTGTTGCTGATGACTATGTGCGTATGCGGATTTTCGTCCTGTAAAGAAGGCGAGCCCCCTGCCACCACTCAATTTGGCACTGCAACACCCATACCGTCACTGACAAATGAAAACACAAATCCCGATACAGAAGGAGATACAAGCATGTATACTTCGTCCAATTATGTGAAGAAATATTCGGACAACAGTGCCATGGAAAATTGGCTCAAGGAAAATATAACAAACAGCGAAAAACCTCC
>SVUF01000011.1 GCA_015063395.1 Oscillospiraceae bacterium | reverse complement strand
TTCCCGAGGTTCTCAAGCCTTACTATGGCGGTTCCTCCAAGAGCGCAATTATTACAAAGCTTGAGTCAGGACATTGCTCAACTCTTTCCAAGGAAGAGTTTGCGGCAATCAAGTGCTGGATCGACCTTACTGTTCCTTGCTACGGCGAGTATGATGAAATGAACGTATTTGATTCAGGCATGATGCGTCAGTATATTGAGACGGTAAACAAGAGAGCATACTATGACGCAATTGACCGCTACACCAAGCTTTCCCTTGCAGGTCTTACATCCGACAAGGAAGTAAAGATCGTATTTGATAAGTCGGGAGAAAAGACAGAGGCTACAGGAAAGGGAATTGCAACCCTCTATACAACATCAAAGTATGCAGCGGGCAATACTGTAACAGTCACACTTCCTGCAGGAGAAAAATATGCATTCATCAGCCTTAACGCACGTGCGGGCGAAATGCTTGTATATATTCCTAACGGAACATGGACATACAAGTTTGAATCTCTTTCAACTGTTTATCCCAACACAATGAACTCTTCAGTTTCATATTCTTACCGTGAAAATACAATCACTGCAAGAATTCCTACAGAGGATGAGCTTAAAGCAACAAGAAACCTTGCGGCAAATATTTATGACTTGTCTGCAGGTACAGGCGGATATCCTCATGCAACAGCATCTGATGCACAGTCAGGGGCACAGTATGCGGGAAGAAACGCAATTGACGGATTCTATGCAAACAAGGGTTCAGTTGGAAAGTGGCCCACAAACGCATGGAGAGCAAATGCTGCAACAACAAACGCTGAGTACAAGATCGAGTTTGGACGTAAGGTAGTTGTTGATGAGCTTGTAATTTATGCATCAAACGATGCTACTCATTATGTAAGCGCAACTGTTGAGCTTTCCGACGGTACAACAATGGAGATCAATCTCCGCAAGACTTCAGAGGGCATGAGCTTTGATCTTGGCGGTAAGACTGTAGAGTCAATTACCCTCAAGAATTTTGTAAAAGCAAATGCATCAAAGTCAGCGGCAATTTCAGAGATCCAGGTATTCGGACACGAAGCATAATTATATTAATTAAGGGCTGCCTTGCCAAAAGCTTGGCAGTCTCTTTTTTTGTGTGGGAATAATGGCTTGAAAATTAATGGATTTCATAAATCCGAAGTCGTACAGATGAGTTTTCTGAAAGTGAGTGTTGATTTTTTGCGTTTTGAAAAGAAAAAATTGTAAATAATACAAATAAAATTAAAATAAAAGTAAAAAAATTTAAAATACATCTTCACAAATCGAAAAAAATATGGTATCATGAAGTGTAAATATGTAACTGAACGGAAGATGTAAAATGGAACAAAATGTTTTTGAAATTGTAACCGAGAGCACGGAAAGAACCGAGAAGCTTGGAGCAATTTTCTCAACCTATCTGGAAAAAGGGTCATTTGTTGCTATGTACGGCGATCTTGGCGCAGGGAAAACCGCTTTTGTAAGAGGAATTGTCAGCCGTCTGATTCCTGAGGCGTATGTAACAAGCCCAACATATACAATTGTAAATGAATATGCAAATGATGATATAAAGATCTGCCATTTTGATATGTACAGAATCAACAGTGAGGATGATCTTGAGTCCATAGGTTTTTATGATTATTTAAAGGATGGCATATGCATTGCCGAATGGTGCGAAAATATACAGACAGAGCTTCCCGAGGAAAGATTTGATATATTTTTTGAAAAGATCTCCGAAAACGAAAGAAAGATAGCAGTTATCAAGGTTGGGGAGGCTGATGAAGACTAATGATCGTACTTGGAATTGATACCACATCACCGTATTGTTCTGTAGCAATTGTGAAGGACGGTGTGGTTTTAACTGATAAAATATTGAATAACGGCAATACACACAGTGAGGTCTTGCTTCCTTTGATAAAATCGTCTCTTGAGGAAACAGGCTTGAAAGCTTCTGACATAGATCTTTTTGCGCTGTCCTCTTGTCCCGGGTCATTTACCGGTGTCAGAATCGGTGCTTCAACCATAAAGGGTCTTGCTTTCGGAAGCGGAAAGCACTGCGTTGGGGTTTCAACCCTTGAAGCTCTTGCATATAACCTTAAGGGTGTAAACGGTATCGTTGTGCCTGTAATGGACGCAAGAAGAAATCAGTTTTATAATGCAATTTTCAGATGCAGGGATAACAAGGTTGAAAGACTTACGGGGGATAGACTGATCTCTTCTTCCGCTCTTGAAGAGGAGCTTTCTATGTATCAGGAAAAAATATATTTTGTAGGTGACGGATATGCTCTTGCTGTAAACTCAGTTAAGAATGAAAATATATGCCCCACTGATGAAGAATATATCGCTCAAAGAGGAAGCAGTGTATGTGAGATTGCGGAAAAGACATACAATTTGAGCAAAAATAAGGAAATGTTCAGCGATCTTGTACTGAAGCCGGGATATCTCAGAGCCTCTCAGGCAGAGCGTGAGCGTAATGAAAAAAGACAAAAAACATATAATTAAAAAAAGATTGGAGACTAAAACAATGGAAAAGATTATTGCACTTGCATCGGATCATGCAGGATTCCCTTTGAAAGAGGAGATAAAGTTGCATTTTGAAAAAGAGGGAATCAAGTATATCGATCTTGGTACTGACTCTCTTGCATCAGTGAATTATCCGGATTATGCCCATAAGCTTTGTGAGGCTATTACAAATAACGAAGCACAGCTTGGCGTTCTTGTTTGCGGAACAGGAATTGGTATGAGCATGGTTGCAAACAAGCACTGCGGAATCAGAGCCGCTTGCTGCTCAGATACATTCAGCGCAAGAATGACAAGAATGCACAATGATGCAAATGTGCTGTGCATGGGAGCAAGAGTTGTTGGAGCAGGTCTTGGAATTGATATGGTTGATCTTTTCATAAACACTGAGTTTGAGGGTGGAAGACACACAGCACGCGTTGAAATGGTTAATTCCTACGATAAATGATCCCGAGCATAATTTTTAATAAAATATAATACGGACGGATATTATTATGAATGAAAAAATAATTAACAATGACTATAAAAAGGTTACTGTTGTCATACCCTCCCTTGATCCCGATGAAAAGCTCATTGAGGTTGTAAAGGGAATTGAAAGTGTGGGTTTTGAGGACGTTGTTCTTGTGAATGACGGAAGCAAAAAAGAAAATCTCCATTATTTTGAGGAAGCGGCCGCAATAATGCCGGGAAAGGTCACAATTCTTCACCATGAAGTAAATAAGGGTAAGGGTGCAGGAATCAAAACTGCTCTTCGTTGGTATCTTGCCAACCGTCCCGACGGGCTTGGAGTTGTAACTGTTGACGGAGACAATCAGCATCATCATGAGGATACAAAGGCGTGTGTTCTTAAGATGCTTGAAACAGATACCCTTGTTCTCGGTGTAAGAGATTTTTCGGGAAAGGATGTTCCTACAAGATCAAAGATCGGAAACAGAACTGCATCTGCCATTTTCAGAATTTTCTGCGGAATGAAGATCTCCGATACACAAACAGGACTTCGCGTTTTTCCCAATCATGTGATACCCCTGTTTTCAGAGGCAAAAGGTGAGAGATTTGAATATGAAACGAACATGCTTCTTATCCTTAAGCCCAACGGAATCAAAATGACAGAGCAGAAGATCAGGACTGTATATATTGAAGAAAACAAGAGCTCACATTATAGAACGGTAAAGGATACATGGCGTATATTCAAGGTAGTTTGCGGCAGTGCAGGTATATATGTTGGAAGCTCACTTTTGTCATTTGTTGCCGACACCTTGCTTTTTGGATTGTTTTTGTGGATCATAAGAAACTATATGACAACTATTCCGTCGACTATGTGGAAGGTTGTTGCCTTTGCACCCGCAAGAATTCTGTCGTCAATTCTTAATTTTACACTGAACAAAAAGTTTGCGTTCCATAACAATGAGAAGTATTCAAAGACGGTTTGGAAATACTATTCAATTTGTATTCCGCAAATGTTGATTACAATGGTACTTCTTCCTACGTTCTCACATTGGATCGGTCTTGCAGACGGATCACTTGCAAATGTCGGATTGAAGGTTGTGATTGATGCAATACTTTTCTGCGTAAGCTATATTGTACAAAAAAAGTGGGTTTTTAAAAATAAAAAATGATATGAGAGAGGCAGCATGACTGCTGCCTTTTCTTTTTTTGCGGGATAGAAAGTGATTAAAATGTATTGAATGCAATCGATCTGTAAATAAATGTATATATAGAGAGATGGCTGTTTTAGTGAAAAATCTATAAGTAAAACGAATTTCCAAATAATTATTTGGAACATATTTTTTTTGAATTCTTATTGACAAAAAAAGTCGATTATGGTATCATAAATAAGTAAAATAAATGTGAATATTGGGGTTTCTGTGACTGACGGATAATGTGATTACACAGTGGAACGGAAATCATCGAAGAAAAATCTTCAAGCCGACCGTCTGGGCACACTTTATACCTTTGTGGATAAGTGCGCTTTTTTTATTGCAGATCCCGTCACAGTAACGCAGGAGATTGTTTTTATGAAGAAAAAAGTTGGAATTGTAATGGGAAGCGACAGCGATCTTCCCATAATTCGTAAGGCAACGGATATGCTCAAATCCTTTGACATTCCATATGAGGTGCATGTATATTCTGCTCACAGAACACCTGTTGAAGCGTCCTTGTTTGCTAAAAATGCAGAGGAAAACGGCATAGGTGTTATAATTGCGGCGGCAGGAATGGCGGCTCACCTTGCAGGAGCTATGGCGGCAAATACAGTGCTTCCAATAATCGGAATCCCCTGTAAGTCAACAAATCTTGATGGTCTTGATGCGCTTTTGTCAACAGTTCAAATGCCCACAGGCATACCAGTTGCAACGGTAGCCATTGACGGAGGAGCAAATGCGGCACTTCTTGCGGCACAGATACTTGCTCTTTCTGATGCGGAGCTTATGCAGAAGCTGAAGGATAAGAGAGCAGCAGATGCAAAAAAAGTTCTTGAAAAAGACAGTCAGGTTCAGGAAATGCTCAATAACTGATAAGCAAACAACTTTAATATAAAAAAGATAAGGAGAAATACTATGAAACTTATTTATTCAGGAAAAACCAAGGATGTATTTGCACTTGAAAACGGAAACTATCTTCTTAAATTCAAGGATGATTGTACCGGTAAAGACGGCGTATTTGATCCGGGTGAAAACTCTGTAGGTCTTACAATTGACGGAGTGGGTGACGTAAACCTCCGTATGTCTATTTATTTCTTTGAGAAAGTAAATGCAGCAGGAATTAAAACACATTATATCAGCGCGGATCTTGACAACACAACAATGGAGGTTGTACCTGCAAAGGCGTTTGGAAAGGGACTTGAAGTAATCTGTCGTCACAAGGCTGTAGGAAGCTTTTACCGCAGATACAGTGATTATATTGCGGAAGGCGCAGATCTTCCCGCATATGTTGAAACAACATTCAAGAACGATGAAAAGGGAGATCCCCTTGTAACCAAGGATGGTCTTATAGCTCTCGGCGTTATGAGCTCAGAGCAGTATGATGATATTAAGCTCATGACTCAGAAGATCACAAAGATCGTTGCTGACGATCTTTTGGAAAAGGGACTTGTTCTTTATGACATCAAGTTTGAGTTTGGATATGATGCTGACGGAAATGTAATTCTTATAGATGAGATTGCATCAGGGAATATGCGTGTATATAAGGACGGACAGTACATTGACCCAATGACATTGTCAAAGCTGTTTTTTGCTTAATAAAATATAAATTATAAAGCAATTAGGAATTCATATAGAAAGTTAGGTAATATATGGGTGGATTTTTTGGGGCGGCATTGAAGCACGACTGCCTTGGCGATGTTTTTTTTGGAGTGGACTATCATTCACACCTTGGAACGCGCAGAGCGGGACTTGCCGCTTATGATGCTGAAGACGGTCTTCAGAGATCGATACACAATATTGAAAATTCTCCCTTCAGAACGAAATTTGAGCACGTTTTTGAAGAGATGAAGGGACAGTCGGCAATCGGTTGTATAAGCGATTCCGATCCTCAACCGTTGATAATACGTTCTAACTTGGGAACTTATGCTATCAGTACCATTGGTCTTATAAATAATTCCAAGGAGCTTATAGACCAATATCTTTCTTTTAGCGGTGGACATTTTAATGCCATGACCGGCGGAAACATAAACTCAACAGAGCTGGTTGCGGCGATGATAAACCAAAAGAGCAGTTTTGTAGAAGGAATCCAATTTGCACAGAAGGTAATAGACGGAACAGCCTCAATATTAATATTGAAGGACAATGGAAGTATAATTGCCGCAAGAGATAAATATGGAAGAATTCCTGTTCTTCTCGGCAAAAGCGAGGACGGATACTGTGTAACCTTTGAATCCTTTGCATATCAAAAATTGGGATATGAGGATTATATGGAGCTTGGTCCCGGGCAGATTGTTGAGATTACCAAGGACAGAGTAACCGTTCTTGCAGAGGCTGGAAAGAAAAAACGTATATGTGCGTTCCTTTGGTCATATTACGGATATCCCACATCAAATTACGAGGGGATAAACGTAGAGGCTATGAGATACCGTAACGGTATGATAATGGCTGAAAACGATAAAGCGGCAGGAAAGCTTACCGATATCGATTATATCGGAGGCGTTCCGGATTCGGGAACTCCTCACGCAATAGGATATGCCAATAGAAGCGGAATACAGTTTGCAAGACCTTTTATAAAGTATACTCCCACATGGCCCCGCAGCTTTATGCCTGCAAACCAAAAGGACAGAAAAAAGGTTGCAAAAATGAAGCTTGTGCCTGTGCACGAACTGATCGCTGACAAGGATCTGCTTTTTGTTGATGATTCAATCGTAAGAGGAACACAGCTTAAGGAAACCGTTGATTTTCTTTATGATAACGGAGCGAAATCTGTTCATATGAGGTCGGCTTGTCCTCCCATTATGTATGGCTGTAAGTATCTCAACTTCACAAGATCAACAAGCGAAATGGATCTGATTGCAAGACGTGTGATAATGGAGCTTGAGGGAGAAGAGGGGTTCAATCATCTTGAAGAATACAGCGATTCAAATACAGAGCGCGGAAAGAACATGAGAAACCTTATATGTGAAAAGTTGAACTTCGCGTCATTAGAGTTTCAGTCCCTTGAGGGAATAGTGAAGGCTATCGGACTTGATGAGTCTGAGCTTTGCACATATTGCTGGACGGGTAAGGAATAAGTTAAATTAATAAATAATTGAAAAGGAAAATATGAAATGAGTACACAATCAAGATCTGAAAGCTATGCTGCGGCTGGCGTTGATATAACTGCGGGTTATAAGGCTGTTGAGCTTATGAAAAAACATATTGCCAAAACAATGACTGAGGGCGTATGCTCCGACGTTGGAGGATTTGGCGGTCTTTTCGAGCTTGATATTACCGGAATGACACGTCCTGTTCTTGTAAGCGGAACTGACGGTGTAGGTACAAAGCTTAAAATGGCGTTTTTAATGGACAAGCATGATACTGTGGGAATTGACTGTGTTGCAATGTGTGTAAATGACATCATTTGCAGCGGCGCAAAGCCCCTGTTCTTCCTTGACTATATTGCGTGCGGCAAGAATTTCCCTGAAAAGATTGCTGATATAGTAAAGGGTGTTTGCGAAGGGTGCGTTCAGTCAGGCGCGGCACTTATCGGAGGAGAAACTGCAGAGATGCCGGGATTCTATCCCATTGACGAATACGATCTTGCAGGATATTGTACAGGTATCGTTGATAAGTCGAAGATCATCGACAACAAAAAGATGGAGTCCGGAGATGTTGTGATTGCCCTTTCATCAAGCGGAGTTCATTCAAACGGATTTTCACTTGTAAGAAAAGTATTTGATGTGGAAAATGCGGATATCAAAGCACCTTGTGACGCCCTTGGCGGAAAGAGCATTGGAGAAACGCTTCTCACACCTACAAAGATTTATGTAAAGCCCGTTCTTGCTCTTCTTGAAAAGGTTGAGGTAAAGGGAATTTCCCACATTACAGGCGGCGGATTTTATGAAAATATTCCGAGAAGCATTCCCGACGGTCTCGGAGCAAGGATCGAAAGATCGGCAGTTCGTGTACTTCCCATTTTTGATCTTATTGCAAAGACGGGCAATATCGACGAAAGAGACATGTTCAATACATTCAATATGGGTGTTGGTATGAGCATCGTTGTTGCCGAGAAGGATGTAGACACAGCACTGGAGATCCTTCATGCAAACGGTGAGGATGCATATGTAATCGGTAAGATCGTCGAGTCCGAAGATAAAATTACAATAGTATAAAAAATCCGAAAATATATCGGCGGAATTTTTGTAGCTATTGGTGTCAAAAAGTTTCGTTCTCATAACATTAAAGTTATAACCGATCAGGATGCCGATGCTACAGAGTATGCCGATATATTTTTATGTTGAAAAACATATCAAAAAGCAAGAAAGGAACTGAACAAATGGAAAAGCAAGTAAAAATTGCAGTACTTGTATCCGGCGGAGGTACAAATCTTGGTGCGCTGATACAGGCGCAGAAGGACGGTATCATCAAAAACGGAAAAATAGAGCTTGTGATTTCAAATAAAAGCGATGCGTATGCCTTGACAAGAGCGAGAAACGCAGGCATAAAAACAAATATCGTAATAAAGAAGGAGCTCGGTTCACAGGAAGCTTTTGAGGATAGAATAATGGAGCTTTTGGAGGAAGAAAAAATTGATGTCATTGTTCTTGCGGGCTTTATGGCAATTCTCAGTGAAAGATTTACATCAAAGTACCCAAGAAGAATAATCAATGTTCACCCGTCGCTGATACCTTCATTTTGCGGCAAGGGCTTTTATGGGCTTGTACCTCATATAGAGGCATTGAAGTACGGTGTCAAGGTAACGGGGGCAACAGTGCATTTTGTAAATGAAGTACCTGATGGTGGTGAGATCATAATGCAAAAGGCTGTTGAAATAAAGGATACGGATACTCCCGAGGCTCTGCAAAAAAGAGTAATGGAAGAAGCAGAATGGATAATTCTTCCGCTTTCAGTTGAAAAAGTATGTAAGGAAATATCAGAAAAGAGAGGATAAAGAGATGAATATTTATAAGATCAACAATATTGCGGAGCTTATTGAAGGCAATTCTTATGTTGGAAGAGGAATCGTTCTTGGTAAAACTGAGGACGGTAAAAAAGCATGCTCTGCATATTTTATAATGGGCAGATCTGCAAACAGCCGTAATAGAGTATTCAAGGAGCACAACGGAGAGATCTTCACAGAGCCCTTTGATGCATCAAAGGTAGAGGATCCAAGTCTTATAATTTATGCCGCAATTCGTTCCTTTGAGAACAAGCTCATTGTAACAAACGGAAATCAGACCGATACAATATATGATGGGCTTGTTGCCGGTAAGAGCTTTTCAGATGCATTGACAGCTCGTGAGTTTGAGCCCGATGCCCCCAATCTTACACCCAGAATCAGCGGAATGATCACTTTTGGCGATGGCGATTTTACATATGAAATGAGCATACTTAAAAGCGCCGATGCAGAGGGAACTGCTTGTAACAGATATACATTCTCATATCCTTCCTTGAAGGGTCTTGGACATTTCATTCATACATATGTATGCGACGGAAACCCCATCCCTACATTCCAGGGTGAGCCTGAAAGAGTTGCGATCCCCAATGATATTGATGAATTTACAAATACTCTTTGGAACGCACTTGATGAGAACAATAAGATTTCACTTTATGTACGTTATACTGACCTCGAAAGCGGAAACGCAGAGGAAAGAATGATAAACAAAAACAACTAAAGCAAAAGGAGATTTGAAGAAATGAAAGAATTTGAACTTAAATACGGTTGCAACCCCAACCAGAAGCCCTCAAAAATATTTATGCACGACGGATCAGAGCTTCCCATAAAGATCCTCAACGGAAAGCCCGGATATATCAATTTCCTTGATGCTTTCAACTCATGGCAGCTTGTAAAGGAGCTTAAGGAGGCCCTCGGACTTCCTGCTGTTACATCATTCAAGCATGTAAGCCCCACATCAGCGGCAGTAGGAATCAAGCTTTCAGAAAAGCTTAAGAAGGCGTGCTTTGTTGATGATATCGAGGGTCTTGACGAGTCACCCTTGGCATGCGCATATGCAAGAGCAAGAGGTACTGACAGAATGTGTTCCTTTGGCGACTGGGTTGCACTTTCCGATGTATGTGACAAAACAACAGCTCTCATGATCAAGAGAGAGGTTTCCGATGGTGTAATTGCTCCCGGATATGAGCCTGAGGCACTTGAGATCCTTATGGAAAAGAGAAAGGGAACATACAATATTGTTGAAATTGATCCCAACTACGTTCCCGATGCAACAGAACATAAGCAGGTATACGGAATTACATTTGAGCAGGGAAGAAACAATTTCGAGATCAATAAGGGTCTTCTTGAAAATATCGTAACAGCAAATAAGGAGCTTCCCGAGGAAGCAAAGAGAGACCTTGTTGTAGCTCTCATTACTCTTAAATATACACAGTCAAATTCAGTATGTTATGCAGTTGACGGACAGGCAATCGGTGTTGGAGCAGGTCAGCAGTCAAGAATTCACTGTACAAGACTTGCAGGAACAAAGGCTGATACTTGGTTCCTTCGTCAGCATGAAAAGGTTTTGAACCTTCCCTTCAAGGACACTCTTGGCAGACCTGACAGAGATAACGTTATCGACGGATACATCAACAAGAATGAAGAGGATGTATGTGCAGACGGCAATTGGCAGAAGTATTTCACAGAGCAGCCTGCTCCACTTACAAATGAAGAGATCCGCGAGTACCTTTCGGGAATCACAGGTGTATCCCTTGGTTCCGATGCTTTCTTCCCATTTGATGACAATATTGAAAGAGCAAGAAGAAGCGGCGTATCTTATATTGCCGAGCCCGGCGGATCAAAGAGAGATAATATAGTAATTGAATGCTGTGACAAGCACGGAATTGTAATGGCATTCACAGGAATGCGTCTTTTCCACCATTAATTGATTTAGAGAGAATAATATGAAAATAATGGTAATTGGCGGTGGCGGAAGAGAACACGCCATCATTAAGAAAATCAAGCAGAATAAAAATGTAAATGAAATATATGCACTCCCGGGCAACGGCGGTATTTCCGCCGATGCCAAGTGCGTTAATATCGGTGCCAAGGATATAGAAGCAATTGTTGAGTTTGCAGTATCAAATTTAATTGATTACGCAATAGTTGCTCCCGATGACCCGTTGGTACTGGGAGCTGTTGATGCTCTTGAGAAAAAAGGCATCAAATGCTTTGGACCTAACAAAGCGGCAGCGATAATTGAAGGAAGCAAGGTTTTTTCAAAGAACCTTATGAAGAAATATGGAATTCCCACAGCAGAATATGAGGTATTTGAAAGTGCTGACAAGGCGCTTGAATATATTGAAAACGCGCCCATTCCCACAGTAATCAAAGCAGACGGTCTTGCGCTTGGTAAGGGCGTAATCATTGCCAATACCCGTGAAGAAGCAAGAGAAGCTGTAAAGGGAATGATGCTTGAGGGTATGTTCGGATCAAGCGGAAGCAGGGTCGTAATTGAAGAATTCCTTACAGGGCCCGAGGTGTCCGTGCTTTCGTTTACCGACGGAAAAACCGTTGTTCCCATGGTCTCTTCCATGGACCATAAAAGAGCCGGCGACAATGATACGGGTTTGAATACAGGCGGTATGGGAACCATCGCTCCCAATCCATGCTACACTGACGAGGTTGCAAAGGAATGTATGGAGAAAATTTTTATTCCGACAATTAATGCAATGAACTCGGAAGGCAGAACTTTTAAGGGTTGTCTGTATTTTGGACTTATGATAACACCGAGAGGACCGAAGGTGATTGAGTATAATTGCAGATTTGGAGATCCTGAAACACAGGTAGTTCTCCCTCTTCTCAAAACTGATCTTCTTGATGTTATGATGGCGGTAACGGAGGGAAGGCTTTCCGAAATTAAAGTTGAATTTGAAAAGGAAAGCGCTTGCTGCGTTATCATGGCTTCAAAGGGATATCCGCTTTCATACCAAAAGGGATATGAAATAAACATCCCCGAGGAAATAAATGATAAGGTATATGTTGCAGGTGCGGCATTAAAGGACGGAAAGCTTTTGACAAGCGGCGGAAGAGTTCTCGGAGTAACGGCAATTGCACCTACGCTTGAGGAAGCTATTGAAAAGTCATATGGATTTGTGTCCGAGATCAGCTTTGAAAACGCTTTTTATCGCAAGGATATAGGCAAAAAAGCACTTGATATAATAAAAAACGGCAAGGAGTAATTATGGTTTACAGAATATATGTAGAAAAAAAGGAAGGACTTGCACATGAGGCAACTTCTCTTACATCGGAGCTTCGCAATCTTCTCGGAATAAAAAACCTTGAATATGTGCGCATACTCAACAGATACGATGTAGAGAATATTCAAGAGGAGCTTTTTAATGAAGCGGTTAACACTGTATTTTCAGAGCCTCAGCTTGATATTGCAACAGAGGATTATTCCGCAGACGGCGCAACAGTTTTTGCGGTTGAATATCTTCCCGGGCAGTTTGATCAGAGAGCGGATTCAGCATCCCAGTGCATTCAGATCATTTCATGCGGCAACCGTCCCACAATCCGTACAGCAAAGGTATATATTCTCGGCGGAAAGCTTTCAGATGTTGATGTAGCCGAGATCAAAAAATATGTAATCAACCCCGTAGAAGCAAGAGAAGCCGTTCTTGAAAAGCCTGAGACTCTTGCAACAAGCTATGAAATTCCAACAGAGGTTGCAACTCTTGAAGGATTTATAGCTCTTGATGAAGCAGGACTTAGTGACTTCGTTTCAAGATACGGACTTGCTATGGATCTTGATGATATTAAATTCTGTCAGAAATACTTCAAGGAAGAGGAAAAGAGAGACCCCACAATAACAGAGATCAGAATGATCGATACTTATTGGTCGGATCACTGCCGTCACACAACATTCCTTACAACAATTGACAGTGTTAAATTTGAGGACGAGCTTCTTCAGAAGGCATATGATGAATATATAGCAACAAGAGAAAAGCTTGGCAGAACAAAGCCTCAGAACCTTATGGATATCGGTACTCTTGCGGCAAAGTATCTTAAAAAGACAGGAAAGCTTCAAAAGCTTGACGAGTCCGAGGAGATCAATGCTTGTACTGTAAAGATCGAGGTCGAGGTTGACGGAGTAAAAGAGCCTTGGCTTCTTCTTTTCAAAAATGAAACACACAATCATCCTACTGAGATCGAGCCCTTTGGCGGTGCCGCAACATGTATAGGCGGAGCAATCAGAGACCCTCTTTCCGGTAGATCATATGTATATGCGGCAATGCGTGTAACAGGTGCCGCAGATCCCACAAAGCCTGTTTCAGAGACCATAAAGGGTAAGCTCCCTCAAAGAAAGATCGTGCAGACAGCAGCAGCAGGATATTCTTCCTACGGTAACCAGATCGGTCTTGCAACAGGTATGGTAGACGAGCTTTATCACGAAGGCTATGCGGCAAAGAGAATGGAGATCGGTGCGGTAATTGCTGCTGCTCCCGAATGTAATGTTCGCCGCGAAAGACCTGAGGATGGGGATATTATAATTCTTCTCGGCGGTAGAACAGGACGCGACGGTTGCGGAGGAGCTACAGGCTCATCAAAGAAGCATACCCTCGAATCACTTGAAACCTGCGGAGCCGAAGTACAGAAGGGTAATGCTCCCGAGGAAAGAAAGCTTCAAAGACTTTTCAGAAATTACGAAGCTTGCAGAATGATCAAGCGCTGCAACGACTTTGGTGCGGGCGGTGTATCCGTTGCAGTAGGTGAGCTTGCTGACGGACTTGATATAGATCTTAATGCAGTTCCAAAGAAATACGACGGACTTGACGGTACAGAGCTTGCCATCAGTGAGTCACAGGAAAGAATGGCGGTTGTTGTTGAAGCAAAGGACGTAGAAAAGTTCATGGCACTTGCTCTTTCTGAAAACCTTGAAGCAACTGTTGTTGCAAGAGTAACAGAGGAAGCAAGACTACGTATGCACTGGAACGGGAAAACAATTGTAGATATTTCCCGCGAGTTCCTTAACTCAAACGGTGCAGAAAAGCATATAAACGTGACTCCTGCAAAAACTGCGGACTATTCAAAGGACTCTGTTGCAGATTTTGAGGAAGGATATAAGGCTCTTGTAAACGACCTCAATGTATGTGCAAAGAGAGGTCTTTCAGAAAGATTTGACTCCACCATCGGAGCAGGAACTGTTTTGATGCCCTTTGGAGGCAAGCATCAGCGCACACCCATTCAGGCAATGGTTCATAAGATCTCTGTTGAAGAAAAGCACACCGATACAGTTTCATATATGTCTTGGGGTTATAATCCCTATATCACCGAAAAGAGTCCCTATCACGGTGCATATCTTGCGGTAGTTGAAAGTGTATCCAAGCTTATAGCTACAGGAGCGGCTTTTGAAGATGTATATCTCACTTTCCAGGAATATTTTGAGAAGATCGCAAAAGATCCTGTACGTTGGGGCAAACCCATGTCCGCCCTTCTTGGAGCATTCAAGGCGCAGATGGACCTTGAAATTGCGGCAATTGGCGGAAAGGACTCCATGAGCGGATCATTTGAGGATCTTGATGTACCGCCTACCCTTGTTTCCTTTGCAGTAACAACAGGAAAGGTTGATGAGGTAATTACCAATGAATTCAAGAAGGCAGGAAGCCATGTAGTTCTTGTACGTCCGGAATATGATAAAAACGGACTTCCTGTAACAGAATCATTGAAGGAGTGCTTCAATAAGGTTACTGCTCTTATGAGAGAAGGTAAGGTTTATTCTGCATATACCCCTACATACGGCGGTATTGCAGAGGCGGTTCTCAAAATGGCAATTGGAAACGGATTTGGATTTGATTATTCAAATACTCTTTCCATGGAAGATATTTTTGGATATAATTACGGTGCGTTCCTTCTTGAAACAGATGACAAAACCATCGGTGAATATATTGGTACGGTAACTGATAAGGGCGAGATCACATACGGTGACAATAGCGTATGTATGTGCTGTCTTAGCAAGGATTATGAAAAAAAGCTGGAGGGTGTTTATCCCACCCTTGAAGGCAAGGAAACCAAGAAGTACGAAAACTTTGAGTTTAAGTGTGAATCAAGAGTGGCACCTGCAATCAAGGTTGCAAAGCCCAAGGTTCTCATTCCTGTTTTCCCGGGAACGAACTGTGAGTTTGATACAGCAAAGGTAATGCGCGATGCAGGTGCAGAGGCAAAGATCTTTGTAATCAACAACCTCAGCGCTGACGGCATTTCAAGAAGCGTAGATCAGTTCTCCGAGGAGCTTAAGACAAGCCAGATGGTATTTGTACCCGGCGGTTTTTCAGGCGGAGATGAGCCTGACGGATCAGGAAAATTCATCATGGCGTTCTTTAGAAATGCCGCTGTTAAGGAGCAGATTCACAGCCTTCTCAAGAATCGGGACGGTCTTATGTGCGGTATCTGTAACGGCTTCCAGGCACTTGTAAAGCTTGGTCTTGTACCGTATGGAGAGATCATCGATACAGATGCAGAATGCCCCACATTGACATATAACACAATTGCGCGTCACCAGTCAAAGATCGTAAGAGTAAGAGTTGCTTCCAATAAGTCACCTTGGCTTTCTGCCACAAATGTTGGAGACATCTACAACGTGGCTATTTCCCACGGTGAAGGAAGATTCCTTGCAAGCGATGATGTTGTTGCTCAGCTTGTAAAGAACGGTCAGATCGCAACACAGTATGTTGATCTTGAAGGCAATGCAACCAACGATATCAGATATAACCCCAATGATTCTGTATACGCAATTGAAGGAATCACATCACCCGACGGACGAGTAATCGGAAAGATGGGACACAGTGAAAGAATCGGAAACGGTCTTTATAAGAACGTATACGGAAACTATGATATGAAGATGTTCGAATCGGCTGTTAAATATTTTAAGGAGATTAAATAAAATGGCATATTTGTCCGATATAGAAATTGCTCAGGCAACAAAGCCTCAGCATATTACAAAGATTGCAAAATTTGCGGGCATTGATGATAAATATCTTGAGCCTTATGGAAACTACAAGGCAAAGGTAGACTACTCTATTTTAAAGGATCTTGATAAAGAGAACGGCAAATTGGTTCTTGTAACAGCAATAACACCTACATCTGCAGGTGAGGGAAAGACAACGACCACAATTGGACTTGCCGACGGTCTTCGAAAGATCGGAAAGAATACAGTTGTAGCCCTTCGTGAGCCCTCTCTTGGCCCCGTATTTGGAGTCAAGGGCGGTGCAACGGGTGGCGGATACGCACAGGTAATTCCAATGGAAGATATAAATCTTCATTTTACGGGGGATTTCCACGCAATAGGCGCTGCTAATAATCTTCTTGCGGCAATGGTTGACAATCATATATATCAGGGCAATGCTCTTGGAATCGATCCAAGACGTATTACATGGAAACGCTGTGTTGATATGAATGACCGCCAGCTCAGATATATAACTGACGGACTTGGCGGCAGAGTCAACGGTGTACCCCGTGAAGACGGATTTGATATAACAGTTGCGTCCGAGATCATGGCGGTGTTCTGTCTTGCAAGCTCAATTACTGACCTTAAAGAAAGACTTTCGAAAATTGTTGTTGGTTATACCTATGACGAACAGCCGGTAACAGCTGGGCAGATCGGAGCAGTTGGCGGAATGGCGGCGCTTTTGAAGGACGCATTGAAGCCCAATCTTGTACAAACTCTTGAGGGAACACCTGCTCTTGTACACGGCGGACCTTTTGCAAATATCGCGCATGGCTGTAATTCTGTAATAGCTACAAAAATGGCTATGAAGCTTGGTGATTATGCAATTACCGAAGCAGGCTTCGGTGCTGATCTTGGAGCTGAAAAGTTCCTTGACATAAAGTGCCGTTTTGCAGGTATCAAGCCCAATGCAGTTGTTGTTGTGGCTACCGTAAGAGCATTGAAGCTTCACGGAGGGGTTGCAAAGACCGAGCTTGGCGCGGAAAATCTTGAGGCTCTTGAAAAGGGTATCCCCAACCTTCTTCGCCATGTTTCCAATATAAAGGATGTATACAAGCTTCCTTGCGTTGTTGCTCTCAACAGATTCCCAACAGATACGGACAGGGAAGTTGAGCTTGTAATGACCAAGAGCCGTGAGCTTGGTGTAAATGCTGTTCTTTCAAACGTATGGGCAGAGGGCGGAAACGGCGGAGTTGATCTTGCAAATGAGGTTGTAAGACTTTGCAACGAAGAATCCAATGATGATTTCGCTTTCTCCTATGAGCTTGAAGGTACAATTGAGGAGAAGATCGAGAAGATAGTAAAGCGTGTATATCGCGGAAGCGGAGTTGCATTTGATTCCGCTGCAAAAAAAGAGATTGCAAAGCTTACTGCTCTCGGCTTTGATAAGATGCCCATTTGTATGGCAAAGACACAATACAGCTTCTCCGACGACCAAACCAAAACAGGCGCACCTGAGAATTTTGTTGTTACAGTCAGAAATGTAAAGGTGTCAGCAGGCGCAGGCTTTATAGTTGCCCTTACAGGTAACATTATGACAATGCCGGGACTTCCAAAGGTTCCTGCGGCAATGAACATTGACGTTGATGAAAACGGCAAGATAACCGGTCTATTTTAAATTATAAATAATTGGCATTATCTTAACACCGCAGCTTTGGGGTGGGGATAATGCCAATTTTAAAATAGTAAAAATCTATTGACAAAAGTGTAATTTGTTGCTATAATAAGATAGTTGTGCATATAAATGACAATATAATTAAGCTTTTGGAGGAGAACATGTTAAAGTCTCGAATATGGTTGTGCGTACTTATTGTGATGCTGATTCTTTGTATACTCGGCGGAGCATATGCAGGTTAACTTATAAATAATGAAGAGGTAATAAAATGATTAAGCATATTGTAATGTTTAAATTTAGAGAGCAGGCAGAGGGGAGAACCGCGGTTGAGAATGCCCAAATTGCCGCAGAGATGCTGTCGGCTCTTCAAGGAGTTGTGCCGACGCTTAAGGCTTCAAGGGTCAGCTTGAATTCAGAAAAAGCGACTCCTGCAAATTATGAGCTTGTTCTTGAAACTGAATTTGATGATATGGAAGGACTTGCAGCATATGCTGTTCACCCCGAGCACGTAAAGGTTGGCACCTTTATAAGAAGCGTAATGGTTTCACGAGCTTGTGTTGACTATGAATTTTAATTATTTTAAAAAAATCCGCAGAATGTATTGCATTTCTGCGGATTTTGTTGTATACTAATCTGTTAAAAATTACAATATGAAAGGTATGATATTATGTTTGCTAAAATCATTACATCGGAAAACAAGAAATATTACTCTGAAATTTTTGCCATGTTCAGTAACGGATGGGACAGTACTGTTATAACCTACAATAACGAGACATCGAAATTTGAGGTTATAAATTTTTATGAAAAAACTCCGTCATTAACAAGAAAGGTTTTTATTTTCGATTTCAGTAAGGAGGATTTTGTAAAATTTGATACCATTAAGCTTGGTGCATTTAAGACTCTTAAAAACGGAGAAGGATATAGTTGGCTGTTAAGCGATGTAAAGCTTCTTAATGCCATAATTAACGGAAAAGAAGTGGAGGAAAGCTATAAGGAGCTTGGAAGAAAATGCAATGAACGGCTGGATCTACAGGAATGGCGTTACATAAAGAATGAAAAAGACATACAAGGGCTATTATCTGCTGCTTTTGATTTTCATGACAGTTATATTACAAATATTACATTTGTAAATCATGTTTTTGAGCCTGAGCGTCCAAGGCTCGAGGTTGTATTTGAAGGTTGTTGGGGACCGGCAATTACACTAATATTTATGGGTGATTTGGATCTTCACTTTACTCTTGACGACAACAGAAGCATGGGAGAACTATATGAAGCCAATATATTTTTTGAGAATGACAAAATCTATTGGACTGACAGCGAAGCAAAATCTTTTGAGGAAATTGATGAAGAAGACATTTACTTTTCAGGAAAAGTATTAAAGTGGAAAATGGATGATTAAAAAAGGAGCTGAAAAACTTAAATCGAGTTTTTCAGCCCATTTTATTTTAATTTTTAGGATTTAAAAATTCAAATACGCGGTCATTACAATAATAAACAATATTTATACCGTAGTTATTGTGTATTAATATATTTTCATTCTGTGAACCGTATTTAATCCATGATCTTGTTGTGTATAAAACGATCTTTTCATCATCATCTTCATACAGAACAAATTCTGTTAGAAAAATGTCATGATATAAATCTTTTAGTTCGATTTCTATTTCAAGTTTTTCAAGTATTTGATCTACTGAGTCGTAGTATTTAATATTACAGGGATTATACTTATCACTTTTACGATAATTATCATTTTTATAACCTGATTTTATGATATTATCTACGGCTGTTCTAAAGGAATTTAATGTTTTTTCATTAATTGTATAGTCATAGCAAATCGTTGTATTATATTCTTTATTTATATCACGAGTTGGATCAAAGTCCTTTCCCAACTTCAAACAATGATAAAAATCCACATTTGAATATTCGTTTGTTATCACAGATTTGTCCTTAAATACATATGAGATTAAAAGAGTGTTTTCTATTCTATTATAGGTAATATCAAGATATGAGCCTTTATTGATTGCATCTATGATCTCTTTTGTCAATTTGATACTATTATTTTTCAGATTAGCAATATTAATACATGTAATACTGTCATTGCCGTTTTCGTGAACAAAAACAAAGGCGTTGTCCGAACTTATGAAATAGCTTTCAACGTTTTTAAAAATAGGAGTGATCTTGTTTGTAAATATATCCTTTTTATAGAGATCTCCGTTTTGCATAATGATTTCAAATCTATCATGTGATTTCATACCCATTAACATATTCATGGAGGCTTCCTGCGTAATATCACTTCCGTCATAAAGGGAATACACCTTGATTTTCCCGTATTTTTTCATAACAACAGCTGTATTGTCCGCGATGAATTTGACAAATTCTCCGTTTAGTGAAATTGGCTCGGAACAACTGTCATCATTAATTGTTCTGAATATCCAAGTATCATATTCATCGTTGAAAAGATCAAGTCTATTGTACCAAACAAGATGGGAACAAACAAAATTTTTTTCTCGCATAGCATACTTTTTGTAATATAAAACTGAATTATCAGAAGAAATAAAAACTTTACTTGCAGCAGTGTTTATAGAATCCGAAAAAATAGTTATTAATTCACCTTCAGAATTATATTTCAGCGCAGTAACTTCTTCTCCGTTATAACCCTGAAAAAAAGCATATTTGTTTGCAATAGTATGATTCTTATAAATAGCATCGTATTCATTATTGTAAACAAAAAGATTTCCTCCATTAACTATAGGCGAAGCAATTGTAATAATGCTTCCATCTTCAGAATAATTAAATTCAAACCCAGTGTTAATGCTTAATTTTTGGAATTTTGTTGATGTATCTTTTGAGATATCATATTTATAAAAACCTTTTGCATAACCTCTCAAATTAAGTTCCGTGTAGTAGCAAAAACCGTTTCGTGAATCAATTCCCATAATGGAAATATAGCTATAATCGTCTAATTTTTCAACTTCCCATGAGGCTTGATCAAATATTGAAAAAACAAGATTGATTTTATTTTGTTCACTAAGTTCCTTGTATTCATTTCCAAGATAGTCGAAAAAACTAAAATCCAAGTCCTCCCATTTATATTTTGAATTGAATAGTTCGACTCTTTCTTTTATTTTATTTGTGATAATATATTCTTTTAAAAATTCCTTGTTATTATTAGTACAGCCGGGAAGTAATTCTTCAGCCTTTAGATAGGCTAAATTTATAATATAATCGTTGATACATCTGTCACCAAGAATTTGCTTTTCAAGATCAATTTCCTTGTTTTTTTCTGTATCATAAAATAGGGGACTTCCTTCTTGGGAGTAATATGCAATATATCGGTCATCAATAACGCTTTCTATGTTAACATTATTTTTTATGTTGATTTTGATATTGGTTGGATCAATCAATAACTCTGAAACAATGTCCTTTTCAACCGCCATTTCTGAAAATGTCTTTAGAACAGCATTTTTATCAGAACTGAGGACTGGTTCTTCTGAGGTATATGAAAATGTATAGGCTTGGAAATCATCAAGTTCCCAAAAATTTTCGATAATAGGAAGTGTGATTTCCGGTTCCGTAGCTGTTGGGACGTTGGTTGTAGGGAAAGTTGTCGGTGTCTGAGTATCTTTTTTAAAAAATACAGGTAATATTATTAGTGTTGTAATAACGATCATAATTACAGCAACGCTCATATATGCAAACGGTCTTGATATGAATCTTCTATTTATAGGAGTGGAACGTTCAAATGGCATTGCTTCGATAATCAAATCATCGCTGATATGATCAAGGGCTCTTTCAAGAATTTTTTTGTTTTTCATATTTGTATTCCTTCCTTTTCTAAATATTTTCGCAGTTTATTTCTTGTTCTCATAAGTGTAGTTTTTATCTTACTTTTGGTAAACCCAAGATTTTTTGACATTATTGAAATATCTTCTGAAAACCAATATCGGCGTATAAATATTATTCTTTCATCATTTGGTAGTTTGCGAAGAAAGGTGTCAATTAGCTTTCCAAGCTCTTTTTCGGATATTTCGGCATCTGGGAATGAATTATCTGACAAGGAGGCATAAAGCTCATCAATAGGTAAAATATCATTTTCTCTAATGCGTTTTTTAGCATTTTTGATTTTTAGCTTTGAAAGCGAGGTGTTCCTTATAATCTTTGCTAAAAATGCCGTGAGATTGTTTGGTGAAGCGGGGGGAATATTATTCCAAGCAACAAGGTAAGTATCGTTTTCACATTCCTCGGCATCCTCACGGTTTTTGAGAATACCATAGGCTATAGATTTCAGATATGTACTGTATTTTTTTCTTGTTTCAGCAATGGCTTGTTCGTTTCTGTCAAAATATAAACGGATTATTTCCTTATCATTCAAAAATTTTCACCTCCGATTCGCTAAAATGAACACTAATATTTTGTCCCTCATTAATATAGTTGAAAAAAACGGTGTTGGGTTACAAATAAATTGAGTATAATTACTATAAAAAAATAAAAGGATGAAGAAACTCGGTGCGAGACTTTTCATCCATTTATATTATCTTTTAATTTTAATAAGTGTATTATTACCCTCAATAAGTGCGTCGCAAAGAGCGTCAAGCTGGTCTTTAGTGGTGAGATGGGATATGCTGACTCTGAGGGTACAGTCTGCAGCGCTGTCATCAAGACCGAATGCCTTCAAAACATAGCTTCCGTGTTTTCCATGGGATGAACAAGCAGATCCGCTTGAAACACAAATACCCCTTGAGGAAAGAAAATGAAGCATTGTTTCGCTTTTTATATTTGGAACGGTTATGCTTATAATGTGGGGCGCATGCTTTTCGGGATTGTTAACAATAACGAAATCGGGAAGTTTATCGAGAAGATAATTTCTGCAATCATTCATATAAGCAAAATCACGGTCAAAGCATTCAAAGCCTACCTTTGCGGCGGCGCCGAATCCCGCAATTCCTACTGTGTTTTCAGTGCCCGATCTTAAATCAAGCTCCTGTCCGCCTCCGATCACAAGGGGACGGATCTTTTTGGATTTGAGAAGCTCGTTTTTAACAACAAGAGCGCCAACCCCTTTAGGTCCGTGTATCTTATGGGAGCTTATTGTGATCATATCGGTTCCGATTGATGAAAGTGTAAACTTAACCTTCAAGTAGCCTTGAACTGCGTCAGTGTGACATACAACGGAGGGATTGATGCGTCTTGCATAGTCAAAGACCTTTTTAACGTCGTATATTGCCCCTGTTTCGTTGTTTACAAGCATAACGGAAACAAGTACGGTGTTTTCGTTCATCGCCTCTGTAAAGGCGTTAAAATCGAAAATTCCATTGCTTGTTGGAATATGTATAACTTCAAAGCCCGACTCTGAAAGACGTTTTGAGGGCTCCATTACACAGGCATGCTCACTGTTGGAAAGTATAATTCTTGGCTTTTTATAGTTCTTTGCAAGGGCAACACCTGTAACGGCAATATTATTGGCTTCAGTTCCTCCTGAGGTGAAAATTACAGAGTGGGAGTTGTTTCTGATGCCAAGGGAAGAAGCAATATTTTTTCTTGCTTCAGATATCATTTTTTCTGCGTTGTGTCCGAAAAAATGCAGAGAAGAGGGATTTGCATAGCACTCAAAAGCGCTCTTCATGGCATCAATGGCTTCGGGACAAATAGAGGTTGTTGCACTGTTGTCAAGGTAAATAATATCCATTAAGAATTTGCTCCTATTTTGAATTCTGCAAGAACATCTGTAAAGGTTTCGTAATGTACTTCATAATATCCGCTTCCTGTTTCGGTATCGGCACTTGATGCATATGTGATGATGTAAAGATCATTGCCGTCTTCAACAAGAACCTGGCAGTATTTATAGGGAGTATCGTTGTCATCCGAACCAACTGCAGGTACTCCTGTGAAAACGTATGCGCGTCCGTTTCTGCCGTCAATGAGGAATCCGTCTTCACATTCCTCCTCAACAATTGAAAAGTTTTTCAAAGAGGATTTGAAGGTGTCAATATAGCTGTTCCAATAGTCTGCGGAGTTTGAAAATTCACCGAGTGTTGTTTGCATCACAGAAATTGAGCTTGGAAATCCGTTGGCATATCTTGCGCTGAGAATTCCTGTTGAATTGTCTGTGATCCAATCACGGTCAACGGAAAGGGTGAATTTATCAGTTACGACATTGGTCTTTTCGGGTGCAACTGCAGATTTGAAGCCATCAACGGTTTTGTCTGTTTTACCAAATGTGAAGTTTTCTATAATTTTGTTAAACACATCTACATGTGAGTCAAAGGAGTCAATTGCAGATGAGAATGTTATATTGTAGAAGGTTGCATCATAGATCGTGAGAACGCACATGAATTTCATTTCCACTCCCGCAACATTACCCTTATAAATATACTTTCCCGAATTGATTCCGTCAACAAGAGTTTCTCCGTCCTTGTTTTCTTCGTCAATTACAGAGTAATTACCTGCAAAAAATGTTTCAAAATTACTTTTGATCTCCTGCCAACCAAGGTCAACGGTCATGTATTCAGTGCTTCCAAAGGAAAAGGGAGCAACAGTAACAGCAGTGCCGTCCTCAAAAGATGCAGAAACAGCGGAGCTTGCAAGGGTTACAGTCCAGTCCTCAGGAACAAAAAGTGTGTATCCTCCTGAATTATAAACATATTCGGATTCGCTATTAGCATCCTTAAAGTCCGATTTACAAGAAATCAGTGTGAAAGCAAATATTATAGCAAGAGTAAGTGCAAATATCTTTTTCATTTCAAATTCCTCCGAATATTATTTATAGATTTTTTCGTAATTTGTGTCTTCTGTCTTACGGGGCTTTTTACGGCTTTCATTTACGCAGATGAAAACAACGGTAGAGATTACATAAATTATGGTGTAGAAAAGAACCATCACAAGTCTGATGTTTTGAGTGTTTGTGACAATGTCGCCTGCGGCAACAAGAAGCACAACATAAAGAGATACTGCAGTGAGTATATAGTGTATCGGGATTCGTATATAGACATTGAGTGCTTTGATCTTAAATATTAAATTGAAAAGTGAAAGAACAAGAGAATACGCCGCGATCACAAGAAGATTTGAAACGGGAATTGCGGGAATATTTCTGTCAAGAGTAAAGGATGTCACACCTATAAAAAGGGAAATAACTGTATAAAACAGGCTTGTTGGCAATATTACATTGTTGAAAATTTTCTTTAACATGATAAAACTCCGAAATTATATTTTACTTCTTTATATTATAACATATAATAATAAAATTTCAATAATTTTATATGAATTTTGAAAAAAATTTAATTATTTTAATTTTCCTACTTGACAAAAACATATGAATGTGATAACATATGAACAGCAATTCATATGAAAGGAGATTCAATTGATGACTAATAAGCATAATCATGCAGAGCTTATCAACAAGGTTGAGGGCTTGATTCCCGATGACAAGGTACTTTGTGATCTTGGGGATCTGTTCAAGGTTTTTGGGGATACCACAAGAATGAAGATCTTGTTTTCTCTTTTTGAAAGTGAGCTTTGTGTATGTGCAATCGCTGAGCTTCTCAAAATGGAGCAGTCAGCAATTTCACATCAGTTGAAGATTTTAAAAAACGCAAAGCTTGTGGGCAACCGCAGGGAAGGCAAGACGAATATATATTTTCTTGCAGATTCACACGTCAGATCAATAATATCACAAGGATATGAGCATTTAACTGAGGAGGAAGAAAAATGAAAAAATCTTTTAAAATGGAAAATCTTGATTGCGCAAATTGCGCGGCAAAAATGGAAGAGGGTATCAAAAAAATCGATGGAGTAAAAAACGCAAATGTAAGCTTCTTGCTTCAAAAGGTCGTGATCGAGGCTGACACAGATAATTTTGATGCAATTATAGAAAAAGCAGAGGCAGTTTGCAAAAAGGTTGATTCCGCTTGCAGAATAATCAGATAAGGGATCCAAAAATGAATAAAAATCAAAAGATCACTGTTGTAAGAATTGTTTTTGCGATTGTATCAACAGTGATACTCGGAATCATAGGACGGCAGGACTCTGTTGTTTTGAATATAGCTTTATATTTGGTTCCATATCTTGTAATAGGATATAATGTCCTTTACAGTGCAGGAAGAAATATATTAAAGGGGCAGATCTTTGATGAAAAGTTCTTGATGACTCTTGCTACCGTTGGCGCGTTTATAATCGGAGAATACCCTGAAGCTGTAATGGTAATGACGTTTTTCCAAACAGGAGAGCTTTTTGAAAAGCTTGCTGTGGGAAAAAGCCGTAATTCAATTACGGAGCTTATGAACATCGTTCCCGAAACTGCAAATGTTTTGAGGGACGGAAAAATTGAATGTATCTCTCCCGACGAGGTTTCAAAGGGTGATATAATCGTTGTTCGTCCGGGAGAAAAGATCCCCCTTGACGGCGTCATCACTGAAGGGGAGTCATATGTTGATACATCTGCGTTGACAGGTGAATCACTGCCGAGAAAGGCATCAGTCGGAGATACTGTTGTAAGCGGTTGCGTGAATTTACAAAGCCTTGTGTATATCAGAGTTGAAAACGAATTTTTTGAATCTACTGCAACAAAGATTCTTGAGCTTGTTGAATCGTCAACCATGAAAAAAGCTAAAACAGAATCCTTTATAACAAAATTTGCAAAATATTATACTCCTGCAGTGGTCATCGGGGCTGTAGTTATATCCGTGGTTGCGGCAATAATTACAGGAGAGATTTTCGACAGCATCAGAAGAGGACTTGTTTTTCTTGTTGTTTCATGTCCCTGTGCTCTTGTAATTTCAGTGCCGCTTTCGTTTTTCGGCGGAATCGGAGGAGCTTCCAAAAAGGGAATACTTATAAAGGGCTCGGAATTTATAGAAGCGCTGTCAAAGGCTGACATTGCAGTTTTTGACAAAACAGGAACACTGACAGAGGGCAGCTTCACTGTAACCCAAATTGAAAGCAGGGGAATTACCCATGAAGAATTTATGGAGTATGCCGCCCACGCAGAGTCAACATCAACTCACCCCATCGCAAAATGCATATGCCGTGAGTATCCAAAGGAAATTGATGTTTCAAAAGTTTCGAGTATGAGTGAATATGCAGGCGAAGGCATTGGAGCTTTATATAATAAGAAACGCATACTGATTGGCAATAAAAGGCTTATGCAAAATAACGGTGTTACTGTGATGGATAACCCTGTGGAGCAAAACACAGTTTATATGGCGCTTGATAACGAATATGTGGGATATATCACAATCGACGATAAACCGAAGGAAAATGCTAAAACTGCAATTTTACGATTAAAAGCCATGGGAGTGTCAAAGGCTGTAATGCTTACGGGTGATACAAGCTCAAGCGCAAAAAGGATCGGTGACGGACTTGGCATTGATGAGATACATTCAGAGCTTATGCCGTCAGATAAGGTTAGAATATGCGAAGAGCTTCTTTCAAAGAAGAAAAAGGGAACAACGCTGGTGTTTGCAGGGGACGGAATAAATGACGCTCCCGTGCTTTCAAGAGCGGATGTTGGAATTGCTATGGGAGCAATGGGAAGCGATGCCGCTATTGAAGCCGCGGACGTTGTACTGATGGATGACGATCCTTCAAAGGTTGCGGAGGTTATAAGGATCTCCAAACGAACCATGGAGATCGTGAAGCAAAATATCATATTTGCGCTGTCAGTAAAGGCCATCGTTCTTGTACTTAGCGCAGTTGGATTTGCAAATATGTGGATCGCGGTTTTTGCAGATGTTGGTGTATCAGTACTTGCAATCCTCAATGCGATGAGAGCGCTTAAAATAAGCACGAAAAAATAAAATTTAAAAATAATGTAAATTTATCAAAATATACTTGAAAAAATTTAATAAGTATGATATTATAATTAGGTCGCAGGAAACGAAATAAGACCATACCGGCCGGGGAGATAGCGGTGCCCTGAACCTGCAATCCGCTACAGCAGGGGTGGTTTCCTCTTACGAGGGCTGTTTTAGTGTGGTCTGTGCCGAGGCGTAATATGTTGAAGGATGGGTCTTTCGCAATTGTATGCCGTGAACCATGTCAGGTGGGGAACCAAGCAGCATTAAGCGGAAGTTATGATGTGCCGAAAGGGTTCCTATCCGGAGTATTCAAATCGGTCAACGCACATTAGAGCAGTTCGACTTTGGGGTGTATGGTCTCATCTCGTTTCCTGCCTTTTTTATTTTCTTTGATTTTTTGAAGGGAGAAAAAGCTATGCACCGTGCCTTATACCGCAAGTGGCGTCCGATGGTATTTGAAGATGTTGTTGGACAGGAACATATCACAAGAGTTTTGTCATATGAAGTTGCAAACAAAAGGGTGAACCATGCATATTTGTTTTGCGGCTCAAGAGGAATTGGTAAGACCACATGCGCAAAGATACTTGCAAAGGCAATCAATTGCGAATCTCCCAAAAACGGAAGTCCTTGCGGAGAATGTGTTTTTTGCAAAGCCATTGAAAACGGAACAACAACGGATGTTCTTGAAATGGACGCGGCAAGCAATACGGGCGTTGATTATATCAGAGATATAAAAAATGAGGTAATGTATTCACCGTCCCTTGTTAAAAACAGGGTATATATCATAGACGAGGTTCACATGCTTACTGACAGCGCATTCAATGCTCTTTTAAAAACACTTGAAGAGCCTCCCGAAAATGTTGTTTTTATTCTTGCAACAACGGAAAAACAAAAAATTCCCGCAACTATACTTTCTCGCTGTCAAAAATTTGATTTCAAAAGAGTGTCGGTGGATGATATCTCTAACCGTCTTAAATATATTGCAGACAAAGAGGGCATTGTCATGGAGGAGGAGGCGTCAAGACTCATCGCCAAGCTCAGTCAGGGAGGTCTTCGTGACGCAATCAGTCTTCTTGAGCTTTGCTCGGCAGATTCTGATAAAATAAGCTACAACGATGTGGCAAAGGCATCGGGATGTGTCGGACGACAGGAATGCTTCAAGACTGTTAACGCGCTTGTCAATTCGGATCATAATACTCTGTTTGAAATAGTTGCCGATATTTACTATTCTTCGTCGGATATATCTGCTTTTTGGAATGAGCTCATGAGCTTTTACCGTGATTTGCTTGTGATCAAATCCACCAAAAAGGAAAGTGAGAAGATAAGAAAGGACATTCTTGATCTTACTAAAAACGAGTATAGCGAAATGACGGAGCTTGCGGCAAAAATGACCAAGGAAACCATGCTGTACCATGCAGGGCTTCTTGAGGAGGCATATATAAATTTTGTTGGCAGACAGGGAACCGATAAAAGACTTTTTGCGGAAATGACTCTTATAAAAATGACAGAGCCGGGAAGCAGTGTTTCAAACGATGCAATATCAGCAAGGCTTTCGGGACTTGAGGCAAAGATCGCTGCAATGGGTATCGGAAAGTTTGTGCCTGCAGCAGAGACAAAAGACAATAAGCAAAACAATAAAGCAATCGAAAACCCTGCAGCAGCGGAGAAATCCTCACCTGAAGTTAAGGAAAAAAATGCAGCGGCTCATCGCGAGGACGAAATAGATGAAGAGGAACCTTCGTCAACTAAAGGTCAGATCGATGGTTGGAGCGAGATTTTGGCGCTTTACAGGGAAAACAATTCTTCATCAGCACCTTTTCTTGAGGAAGCTAATGCAACCATTGATGACTCGTGCGTTGTTGAGATCGTTGTTGAAAGCTCCATTGGAAAGATGATGCTTGACATGGACAATGCTTCTGCTATAATCGGTAATCTTATAACCAGCAGGGGTATATTGGTTGACAGAGTAATAATTAGGGTAAAAGAGGAAAGTAAGACATCCTCGGATAATGACGTTTTTTAAAAAAGTAAATAAACATAGATAACGGAGGAAAAAACATGAGAGCGAATATACCGAAGGGCATGGGCGGAGGTCCCCAGAATATGCAGGGAATGATGCGACAGGTTCAGAAAATGCAGGAGGAAATGGCTGCAAAGCAGGAAGAGCTTGAAGCAAGAGAATATGATATCAAGGCAGGCGGCGGAGCTGTCAGTGTAAAGATCAACGGTAAAAAGGAGATCACAGAGATCGTCATCAGCCCCGAGCTTGTAGATCCCGATGATACAGAAACACTTTGCGATGTACTTACAGCTGCAGTGAACGAAGCAATCAAGACGGTTGAAAACAACTATTCTACAGAGATGGAGAAGATCACCGGAAAGACCAACCTCAGCATTCCGGGACTTATGTAATAATGGACGAGATCATTCTTCCCATACAGATACTTGCTGAGCAGTTTGCAAAGCTCCCGGGAGTTGGTAAAAAGACGGCTTTAAAGTATGCCTTTTCATTTGTAGAAATGAAGGACGAAAAAGCGGCAGAATTTGCCGAAGCGCTTTTGTCTGCAAGACAAAGGGTTGCAAGATGTAAGCTTTGCCATAACTATTCGGAGGATGAAATTTGTCCTGTTTGCTCCGATGATAAAAGAGACAGAAGAGTAATTTGTGTTGTAGAGGATGCAAGATCAATAATCTCCTTTGAAAAAGCAAGAAGCTACAACGGTCTTTATCATGTTCTTGGAGGAGTAATATCGCCAATCAAGTCAATCGGACCTGAAAAGCTTAATATTCGTTCCATTGAGGAGCGTGTAAAGGGCTCGGAGGTCAGTGAGGTAATTCTTGCAACCAATCCCACTTTGGAAGGGGAAACCACAGCTATGTATATTACAGGTCTTCTGAAGAAGTATGGAATAAAGGTTACAAGACTTGCATACGGAATTCCTG